>JANQHJ010000126.1 GCA_028282745.1 Sedimentisphaerales bacterium
AGCTTCTACTATGACAAGAACGGTAATCTTATCAAGAAAGTAGATCCTGAAGGAGTAACTGAAATATATCAGTATGATGATTTTGATCGCAGGTTACGCAGTCGCAAGGGTAAATAGAGAATAGTTTGGTTTTAGTTAACTGTATGGATGAATTTAATAATAAAAAAGGATGGGAATCAAGAATGAAGCTTGGTATTAGAATTCTGATCGTAACGATAATAAGCTCAATATGTTGTTTTCAATCAATATCAAAAGTAGCTCGGGAAGATGTATATATTGATGGTGTATATATGTGTAACAATGTAACCGGAGTGAGCTGCGAACAGCTTTGGGCTAATACAACATGTGAGAATCCTGGGGTGCCGGGGTGTTTCTGCGCTACTCCCAAAAATGGAGATACCCCACTCGGTGATTACTTAGATTTTGGGGAAGATGCTATAGATATACTCTGGAGCGATGGGAGGGGCCAGGGTAATGAGGTGATAGTCCACGAATGTGGATGTGTCTCACGTGCTAAAGGTGTAGTTAGAGGTACGTGGCCTGAAGAACCTGAAGATGATTGTATAGAAAATGATGTTGAGCTTAACTGCAAAGAATATCTTGTGGATTTTTATGAAATTTGCGGTATGGAGGGGATAGGAGGTACAAGTAATGCATATATCTTTAAGGAGCTTCGGGTGCCTGTAGTATATGCCGTATTTGATTCGAATATATTTAAGGTTGGCGTTACTGGCCTATTTGGAAGTACTTGCGATGAATCGCCGTGTAAGTTGGGTCCTCTTAGTGACTTAGGAGATATATATGTATGGGTGGATCTGGTTAATTCAGATTGTGATACACTCCGTGCAGCAAGAAACGCCCAAGTAGAGTTTTATTACATCAAATATCAGACTAATTCTGCCTCGTCGAATTCAGGTCATGGTGTTCCTGGTAGTGCTTTTTGTTTTTGTGAACCCGAATATTGCGCCTATGGGCGGGAAGCATTTAGAGGCGAATTTACTTATCCGCTCTCTATTGAAAAAGGAGGGACCGTAAAAGTACAATTTAAGCCAGGCAGTTTGCTGGATGATATTTGCGATAATCCTGGCAGTGCTAATTCTAATAGCGTAAGTTGCAGCGGTAGCGGCGGCTGCGGCGGTTCAGGAGGTTTGAGTAGTGGGAATGTCGAGCAACCGGTATGCAGCGGTTCATGTGATGCTATAGAAGTGCTGGGCTATAAGGGTATTGCCTATTGGCATGGAGACCACGACATCGAGCACAATCTTTACGGCTATTGGACCAATCCTGAATATTGCGACCATTACGGTATATATTCATGGCCAGTCTCTGAATGCGCTGGTGATAATTGTACCAAAGCATATTTTATAGTGCAGAACGAATCCACACAGGATGTTTATTACTATGACGATACAGGGCAATGGACCAGCAGCAATGATGCCATTGAAAATGCTGATTATGAGTTGAGGTATGTTACTGATTCAAGTGGTACCATCACAAAAACAACTTATAGTTATGACGCGACCAATGGTAGGGTGACTGTTACATCCCAAAATGATTCCGGCACTGACACTAAATACGGAATGTATGATCTGGATGGTAACGGCAATATTGCACGTTTATGGGTTGGCAGTGATCTCAGTGATTACGAAGATTATGGTATTACCCCTTCAGGTGGGCGCTGGATTGATTTCCAGGTTGATAATAGTACTGGTATGATCACTAAAAAGAGCGATGGTTGTGGCAGTTGTGGCGGAAGTGAGAGAAGTTACACGCATATCGAAGGGACAAGTGGTAATTATTTAACTTCTCAGGTCAAAGACTCTAGTAGCAATGTTTTGGAAAGTTATAAATACGATTCCAAAGACAGGGTGACCAGCCAATGGTTGGGTGCTCACGATAGTGGGCTAAAAATTGGCGAATGGCAATATACAGATTATGACTTAGATAATCCTGAATTGAGCGGTAATAATAAACTTATCAGGAAAGATTATGTAGATAACACAAACTACCGTGCCAGTGTTTATATATCCGGCGATAATGAAACATTAAAGGAAGAAAGATTTTATCACGATCTGCAATCCGGTGATACTTTGACCGGCAAATATTCCAGTACAGTCTATGAATATAAGGTTGATGGTACTTCCGGGGAGAGTACGCAGAAGACCACAATCCTGCCTAAGGGCAATAAAATACATGCTTATTATAATTCTGTTTCGAATGGCCATAACATGACCAAGCGTACCAGAGAAAATATTTCCGATAGTAAAACAATAACAGATATAGCCCAAAAAACTTACTCTAATTATGGGAACTATTATGTGGTAGATCGGTTGATTGATGCCAAGGGGGGAACAACTGATTATTCTTATGAAAATTCTACTGGCTCACCACAAATGACCCGGCGGATTGATCCACAATCCAAGTCGGGAGCAGGACGACTGACAAGTAAATATGATTATGACTCAGAGGGTAGGGTGACACTTGATTACCAAACAAACAGTTCCAGTACCTCTTATGCATATGACGATTACGGTAATCTCATTACGCAGATAACTGGTTATGGGGGTGCTAATGCGGCGACTACAGTTTATTTCTATAATGAA
>JANQHJ010000132.1 GCA_028282745.1 Sedimentisphaerales bacterium
ATCATCCCATCTATAACAGCCGGGCTGGAAATTATCGAATCACCTAATTCATACGAACCGACCTTACTGCCATCTTTAATATTGAGAATGTAAATTCGCCCGTCACTCGAACAGATCACTATCCTGTCACCACAAATAACAGCCGAACTGTCCACCTCGCCGTTCGTAACAAAAGTCCATAGCCTTTTGCCGTTCTCTGGATTCACACAGTGAACCCGTCCGTCACGAGAGCCTATCACGATAGCTGTATCAACAACAGCAGGCGAAGCGAAGAAAGCATCCTCACTCGAATATCGCCAGTCAATCCTGCCTGTTGCAATATCAGCCTTAAAAAGAACACCATCGTAATTGCCCACATAAACCTTACCGTCTTTAATAGCCGCCGAGCCCGCAATATAAGATTCCGTATCGACTTTTAAAAGTCCCTCACCGCTGTTAACATCTACAACATGTATCTGCGCGTCACAGCCGCCTACCACAGCCTTACCATTTTCTATTGCAGGACAGCCGTTAATATAATTTTCCGACTCATATTCCCAGATAATATTACCATCTGCCGGATCAAGACAATACAACGAACCATCGTAGCTGCCGATAAGAACGACTTTTTGCCCTTTCGAATTGACCATACCATTCACAGAACCGAGTATCTTACCGCCCGTTTCGTACTTCCACTTAAAGCCACCGTCATTGGCATCAAGACAGTAAATAAAACTATCCGCACTGCCGACAAACACCGAGTCATCCAAAACATAAACCGAGCTTTCAATCTCATCCTTGGTCCCAAACGACCATATCTCCTCACCGCTTTTAAGATCAACACAGTATAAATTCTTATCCAGCGAGCCGACATAAACCTTCCCGTCGATAACAACCGGCGAGCTGACTATCGAATCCTTGGTTTTAAATCGCCATTTGATTTTAAGCTTATCGCCGATTAAAGCTTTACTCATCCCCTGGAGCGATGCGTTCCCCCTGAACGTCGGCCAATCCTTTTGCAATACAACTCGTGGAATTACAGGCAAAGTATTGCCGGGTTGATTTTGATTGAAATAAAAAAAGATAAACAAACCAGCTGCCGCAACAGCAGCAACTGACAAAACCAAAACCCCTTTACCCGTTTTGTTTAAACTCATTTTAATACCCAGGCTTAACCGGCAAACTACCGACCTGCTTCCTGATGTAATAATAGCAAAATAATACCCAAAGAAAAAGGCTGTAAGTAAATAATGACTTACAGCCATACATTCATTTGATTTTGTTCATTATCACTTCGAATTCGCTATACAGTAAATGCTCTTTTTGCCCTTAAGAAATAGCTCATTTCCGACTACTGCCGGAGATGTATCGAACGTATCATCAAGCTTATTGACGGAAAGAACCTCATAAGAATCTGAATTCTTCAACACGTATGTCACTCCGTTTCGCCCGACAAAATATACTCTGCCCGAAGCCCCTATCGCTGAGGCATAAATATTTTTCATCTCATCCATTTTCTGCTTCGTATAGTAAGGCTTGCCGGTCTTCGCATTATAGCAGGATACTATCCCTTTATTTCCCGAACAAACATATATCTTATTTTCATAGAGCACAGGCGAAGGCACATAAGGCGTCGCCTCGTTCACTTGCCATATTATTGCATCTGTCCCAGTCAGATCACCCTTATTGCCGAGCTTGATCGCCTGCAGCATCGCGCCTCGAAATCCGCTTGTACAATAAACTATCTCGGAATTCGCAACCGGTGTAGGCACGACATTCTGCGTCTGACCGGTGCATTTCCATATCACATCACCGTTACTCGCATCATATCCAATAACATTTTTATGCCCGTTGACTACAACCTGCAACTTACCATCTACTTTCAGCACCACCGGTGACGTCCATGAAGTTGCTTCATCTCGATCTTTTTTCCATGCAAGCTTACCCGTCTCTTTATTAAAAGCATATATAATAGAATCCCCCTCCTGATCCATTAAGACTATAAGATTGTCACCAGCTAACGCCGGCGAATTCCCCTCGCCAAAACCGGCCCTTATCTTCATTTGCGGGAATGTCTTTTTCCATTTGAAATTACCGTCAAGATCATAACTATAAAGCCCCCTCGACCCGAAATTACACCACAGTAACTTGCCATCCGTTATCGGCGAATACGAAGCATGTCCATTGTCCTTGTGGTGCCCTTCATGCGGCACAGCTTCGGTAACGGTCCTTGTCCATATCTCTTTCCCTGTATTCTTATCCAGGCAGACAACATTGAATTTAAAAATATTAGTCGGCTTCTTCTTACCTCTACCCCTGCCGCCGCGACCGCGTTGTTTTTTATTGCTATCGGGCTGTTCCTCAACAATACCCTCTCCCTTTTTGCTCGTATCAACTGCTTCATGGAAGAATATTTTATCACCCCAGATAATAGGGGTGGAATTTGAGGTGTCACCTTTTAGCCCGACTTTCCATTTCACGTTTTCACTCTCACTCCACTTGACCGGCGGATTACCATTAGCTGAAATACCCATCATATTTTCACCCCGCCAGGTAGGCCAATTCTCGCCGAAAGCGAGAACTGAAAATGAAAGAATAACGACAAGAATGATCGAGATAAGACTTATTTTTCGCATAACTGTTTCCCCAAATATTTACATTTAAGCCGAATCAGAATTATACCCTATTAATGCGCACTTTAAAGTAATTAAACGCTTCAAAAATAGAGAATATTTCACAAAAGCCGACATGAATTTTTATGGCAATACTACTCTTGATTCAAGGGGTTTGCCGGTTGGATAGAAGAAACCACGGTTGGGTGGACGATTATCGAACTGCCGTGTCCCTTCATCCTATGATATTTACTCTGTAGTATAAAAAATGTCAAGACTCAATGTGTTTTGAATTCAACATGTAGGCAACGGCTATTCCCATACAGAGAAATAAAGACGGCCCTTGTCATATACAGTGGTTTTAATAGCCTTGACACAGGATAAATTATCTTTATACTTTCTTACTGAAGTAGGAAGCAGGAAAATATTACAGGGAATTTTGAAAGACCACATTTCGACACCATCGGACCGGGGTGCAAGTACGCCGATATGGAATGGGTTATTCTTTACCCTACATTAGAATTTTGGGTACAATTGACATCACATGAAAGAAATAGAAACGAATAAAAACGCATGGGGCAAACTATCAAGAGACCACTATGGGCATTTTAAAAAGATAATGCTAAGCGGTAACTGTCAGCTAAACCCAACAATACTTAAAGAAATAGGTGATATTAGTGGCAAAACAATTTTGCACCTGCAATGTAATACAGGTGCAGACTCAATTATGCTCGCCAAAATGGGCGCAACCGTGACGGGTGTTGATCTTGTCCCAGATAATATTGTCTATGCTCGAAAATTGGCCCAAGAGTGTGGCGTCGATAATATTCAATTTATTGAATCCGATATTTTGAAACTCATGGATTTTCATCATGAGAAGTATGATATTGTCTTTACATCGGAAGGTGTGCTTATCTGGCTGCCGGATAAAAAAAGATGGGCCGAAACGATCAGACACGCATTGAAAGATGATGGCTTTTTTTATATTCATGATTCCCATCCATTTTATTTCATCTTTGATGAAATTGAATATCCAAAAGGTCATTTGATTGCGAAATACCCTTATTTCAGCAAAGAACCTTATGTGGGTGACAGTATAGGTGGATATGCTGGTGAATCAAAATCCGCACAGGTATATGAATGGATGTATACAATCAGTGATATTATCAATTCTTTATCAGCCGTGGGATTATTTATTGAATATATTCATGAGTATGACAGATGTTCATCCGGCATGGTAGCCAGCTGTGATACAAAAGATGAAAATGGGTTAGCTTTTGTGAAGGAATTTGAAAATAAAATACCTCTGGTGTTTAGCTTAAAAGCCGTGGTAAGGTAAATACCAAACAAGGATAAGACATATCTATGATTTTCGAACTCAAAGCTCACCTGCTTAACTCCCTGTTCAAATTCGAGTTACAGTGGATAAGAAATACTTGTGAAAGAATTGAACTACGCCCGGCAGGACTCGAACCTGCGACCTACGGATTAGAAATCCGTTGCTCTATCCAGCTGAGCTACGGGCGCTCTTAGTTTAAGGCGGTAATATAGCTTTTCGCCCTATCACCTGTCAACGCATCATATTTTTCCTGCCATTTTGGCATACTGCAATAAATTACATAATTCACTAACCCTTTGCAGGATAAAGGTTTAAGCTTTACTGTCATTTTAGGCACGCACTTTGCGTATATCTAATGGCAGAAAATTTGCATTTTGACAGAGGATAAGATTATGAGATTCGACAAATTTACAATGAAGGCCCAGGAAGCACTGGCAACCGCTCAGCAGATAGCCATGGCCAAATCGCACACGGTTCTGACACCGCTGCACTTACTTAGTGCCCTGTTATCCGACACTGAAGGCACAGCCGCAATGGTCCTGAAGAAGATTGGCGCCAACCTCTCCCAGGTACAATCAATGACCGAGTCCGAGCTTGACCGTCTCCCTCAGGGCAGCACCCAGCAGATAATGCCCAATCCCGCTGTCAACCAGGTTGTTCTTGACGCCCAGAATCGCGCCGACAAGATGAAAGACGAATATCTAAGCGTTGAGCATCTGTTCATCTCGCTGTCATCGGTACAAAGTGACGCCAAAGAAATTCTCAAATTAAATTCAATTGACACAGACCAGATAGAAAAAGCCCTCGAAGATATTCGAGGAGGCCAAAACATAACCGACATGAATCCCGAAGATAAATACAATGCACTCGAAAGATACGGTATCGACCTTCTCGAAATGGCTAAACAAGGCAAGCTCGATCCCGTCATCGGCAGGGATGAAGAGATTCGCCGATGTATGCAGGTACTTAACCGCCGAACAAAAAACAATCCGGTTCTCATAGGCGAGCCCGGCGTTGGTAAGACAGCAGTAGTAGAAGGCCTCGCCCAGCGCATTATCGCCGGTGACGTACCTGCAGGCCTAAAAAACAAAAGGATAATCGCTCTCGATATGGGATCATTGATAGCAGGCTCCAAATTCAGAGGCGAATTTGAGGACAGGCTAAAAGCTGTATTGAAAGAAGTCGTCAGTTCAGACGGTGAAATTATATTATTCATTGACGAGCTGCACACTATAGTCGGCGCCGGTAAAGCCGAAGGCGCCGTTGACGCCGGTAATCTATTAAAACCTTCACTCGCTCGCGGTGAACTGCGTTGTATCGGTGCTACTACTATCGACGAGTATCGTAAGTACGTCGAAAAAGACGCCGCCCTCGAACGTCGCTTCCAGCCGATTACCATTGATCCGCCTACCGTCGAAGAAACGATAGCTATTTTAAGAGGTTTGAAAGACCGCTATGATATGCACCATGGCGTGCGCATTACCGATGCCGCCCTGGTCTCAGCCGCTACATTATCTAATAGATACATCTCCGATAGATGGCTGCCTGATAAAGCTATTGATCTCATTGATGAAGCCGCTTCAAAACTAAGGATTGAAAATGATTCACTGCCAGCCGAACTTGACGGTATCCGAAGAAAAATAATGCAGCTCCAGATCGAGCAGCAGGCCCTTAAAAAAGAAACTGACGATGCCAGCAAAGAACAGCTTGCTAAAACAGAAAAGCAACTCGCCGAACTGCAGGAACAAAACACACAACTCTCTGCTCAGTGGGAAAGCGAGAAAGGCGCCATCGACAAAATAAAAGACCTAAAAACCCAGGTCGAAAACGCCCAGACACAATTCGAAGACGCTCAGCGAAAAGGCGACCTCGAAACTGCTGCCCGTTTGAAATACGAAACCATAACAAATCTCAAGAAAGAGATAGAAGAAAAAGAAGCTGCTCTTGTCGAGGCAGATAAACATAAAATGATACAGAACGAGGTCACAGAGGAGCAGATCGCCCAGGTTGTTTCCAAATGGACCCACATCCCCGTCGCCAGATTACTAAGCGGCGAACGGCAGCGTTTAATGGACATGGAATCCCTGATAAAAAAACGCGTCGTCGGCCAGGACGAAGCTGTCTCTGCCCTTTGCAATGCGGTTAGAAGAAATCGAGCTGGCCTCGGCGATCCGAATCGTCCTATTGGAACATTCCTTTTCCTCGGCCCAACCGGCGTCGGAAAGACCGAGCTGTCAAAAGCCTTGGCAGACTTTCTTTTCAACGACCCTAACGCCATGATCCGCATCGACATGAGCGAGTTCATGGAACAACACAGCGTCGCCAGGCTAATAGGCGCGCCTCCCGGCTACGTCGGATATGAAGGAGGCGGCAGATTAACAGAGGCTGTTCGTAGAAAACCGTATTCGGTAATATTGCTCGACGAGATCGAAAAAGCCCATATCGACGTATTCAATGTCCTGCTGCAGGTCTTCGACGACGGCCGATTAACAGACGGGCAAGGCCGAACCGTCGATTTCAAAAATACGGTTATCATCATGACCAGCAACATCGCAGGCCAGCAGATACAACAGCTCACCGAGGAACAAGGCGCCGACTGGGAGATCGAGGCCCATGTAAAGGACACGCTCAAAAACTTCTTCAGGCCCGAATTCCTCAATCGTATCGATGAAACTATAGTATTTCATACTTTGGCAAAAGAACATCTAAAGCAGATACTGACGATCCAGCTCGAATACTTAACTGACAGGTTAAAGGACAGGAACATAAAACTTGAGTTTACCGACGCCGCCCGTGATTTGATCTTGGATGAAGGCTACGATGCTGCTTTCGGCGCTCGACCTCTAAAGCGAACTATCCAGCACCGGCTGGAAAATCCGTTAGCCGCTGAAATTCTGCAGGGAAAATTCGCCGAAGGTGACACTGTAAAAATTGACTCGACCGGCCACAGGTTCACTTTCGAAAAAAAAGAATTATAAATACTTGAAATATAAAAAGAAGCTGTTAGAATGTTAAGCTATGGAAAGTAAATGGAACGAAATAGTTGATCCTCCTTCCTCACCTCAACAAAGAGACGGCGGAATTCCAGGATTGAACCTTGCCATTGCAGCTTTGGTTTTAGGTGTAGCAGCCATACCGTTTTCTATAATGCTTGTCGGTGGTATATACGGCATAATTGGGATTATTTTGGCATTTATACACATTAAGAAGAAATATTCACTTCAAAACACTGCTATATTAGGCCTGTGCCTTTCATGTATTGGCCTTTTGTTAAGTGCTGGATTCGCTGCTTATTACATATATGGATACGTGCAGTTCCAAGAGGCATTTTCTATGTTTGAAGACGAAAGCTTTGAGGAATGGATTAACACTCAAGCGCCTGATTTCTCCGTTAAGGACCTTGACGGAAATGACATCAAGCTGTCCGATTTCAGGGGCCGAAAGGTAGTTCTGGATTTCTGGGCAACGTGGTGTCCGCCTTGCAGGGAGGAAATCCCCCATTTTGTAAAGCTAACGAATACCTTCGACTCAAATGAACTTGCAATAATTGGAATCTCCGCAGAGGAGAACAACATTTTACGCCAGTTTGCTAAAGATAACAACATTAACTATATTATAGCTACCGAGGAAGAGCTACCTTCACCTTATTTTGATGTAATGTCCTTGCCGACAACCTTTTTCATTGATAAAACTGGATTGATTCGAAATGTTCTAACAGGCTATCACGACTTCGATGAATTAAAAGAATCTATCATGGCCTTGGACAATGAACCTGATTCTAATGGATTAGACTAATGTCCACTTTGTACTTATAGGTTCATCGGCACGCCGCGATTTGCGAGATACTCTTTCATCTCATGGATTCCACATTCGCCAAAATGAGTTATCGACGCCATAAGTACCGCATCCGCGCCGCCATCCTCGATAGCATCATATAAATGTTCTAATTTGCCAGCCCCGCCTGACGCGATTACCGGGATATTCACCGCGTCTGATACAGCCTTGTTAAGTTCGTTATCATAACCAGCCTTTGTACCGTCGGCATCCATACTGGTAAGCAGTATCTCACCTGCGCCAAGCTCCTGGCCCTTAGCAGCCCACTCGACTACATCAATATCCGTCGGCTCGGTCCCTGCCTTGACACACACCTGCCAATGGCCAGGCCGGTCTTTAGAGCGTCTTGCATCAATAGCCAAAACTACACACTGGTTACCGAACTTAGAAGCCGCCTCGCTCAATAAAGTTGGATTATCCACAGCCGCTGTATTGACCGACACTTTCTCGGCACCGCTTCGAAGCAGAATATCGAAATCTTCTAACTCTCTTATCCCGCCGCCAACCGTAAATGGAATAAATACATTCGCTGCAACCCTCTCGACCATATCGACTATCGTCTTGCGCGAACGTATGGTCGCGGTTATATCGAGAAACACCAGCTCGTCAGCTCCCTCTTCGCTGTAACGTGCACCAAGCTCGACCGGATCGCCGGCGTCACGAAGGTTGACAAAATTTACACCCTTTACTACACGATTATCTTTCACATCGAGGCACGGAATAATTCTTTTAGCTAACATATAATTAAGAGTCTCTAATTTAATGAATAAAAAGGATTTTCAAAACAGCCCAAACCGGTATTTATCTTCTTTTTGTTACTCAAACTGATTGTTCTCTAAATTATTTTTTATATAACCTGTTTCTTCAGAAAACGTTATACAATATGAAAACAAAAATAAAATTAGCCGTCCGCCAAAGGCGGACTCCTCAATTTTGCACTTTACACTTTGATTTTTACATTTTCAAACTGACCGATAGTCAGTTTGAGTTGTTATATACGATAACCTTTTTCACAAAACCGGTAGAAGTTTTTAAGTACGGCAAGACCGCTGGGCCCGCTCTTTTCAGGGTGGAACTGCGTCCCGAAAATATTACCCTTCTGAACAGCAGCCGGCAGCTTGAAACCATAATCCGTATAAGCCACCTTTGCCTGCTCATCTTTTATCTTGGAATAATATGAATGAGCGAAGTAAAAATGCTTCGACTCACCCAGCCCCTCAAATAAATTCATATCCTGCGGCAAATAAACAGAATTCCAGCCCATGTGCGGAACCACCCTGCCCGTGGGAATATCAATAACATCACCGGATATTAGCCCAAGCCCTTCATTGTCACCTTTCTCACAACTGCCGTTAAAAAGCAGCTGATACCCCACACAAATACCAAGTATTGGTTTGCCCTTTTCGACGACATCTTTGATCGGCTCTGCAACATCGCCCAGCATACTCATCGCGTACCCGAACGCTCCAACGCCCGGAAGCACCAGGCCGGTAGCTTTGTCTATATCACTCAGGTCACGGCTCAGGATCGACTCACAACCAATGTGATCGAAAGCCTTGCAAACGCTTTTCACATTCCCGACATTATAATCTATTACTACGATCATATTTTTTAGTACCCTGCAATATTCTACATTTTCGTAGGAAGTTATCATTTTCAGGCTGAAACGGTAATTAAACAAAATTTTTCGGACTAAGTCAAACTTTCTGATATTTTCTCTCGTACACTTTTTTATATTTGTGTACATTGCCGTGCCTTTGAACTTGTGCTAAAATATATATGAATATTGATCTTTACGAATAAGCTGGTTTTGACCGATTTATTCTAAAATAAATTATTCTATTGGAGAACTATATGTGTGGTATTGTTGCTTACCTGGGTAAAAAATCGGTTCAGCCGATCCTGATCGAAGGCTTAAAGAGACTCGAGTACCGCGGCTACGATTCAGCCGGCGTCGCCCTGCTCGACAACGGAGCCATAAAGGTCACCAAGACCTCTGGCCGCATCGCATCCCTCGAGGATATCCTCGAAGAGCCATGCGAACAAAACACCCTTGGTATCGGCCATACCCGCTGGGCAACACACGGCGAACCCAACACAACCAATGCCCACCCGCACACCGACTACACTGGAAAAATTTCCGTTGTTCATAACGGCATCATAGAAAATTTCACCACCCTGAAAAAATGGCTCCAGGAACAAGCTGTCGAATTCAAAAGCGACACCGACACAGAAGTCGTCGCCAATCTCATCGGATACTTTTATTCCGCCGACCTCAACGGAGATGATAAAAAACTAAGCGACGGACAAACAAAATTTGAATGGGCAGTGCAGCGAGCTCTTCATGAAGTCCACGGCACATACGGCCTGGCAATACTTTGCAGCGAGGCACCAGGCACTCTCATCGGCGCAAAAAAAGGGAGCCCATTGATCGTTGGTGTCGGCAAAAACGAATATATACTCGCTTCCGATGCCTCTGCTATCGTAGAACACACAACACAAGCTATTTACTTAGCCGACAACGAAATGGTAACTATAACACCGGCCGGCTTTGCCACAAAAACTATCGATAACGAAGACGTCACCAAGACTCTAAAAGAGATTGAGTTCTCACTTGAACAGATTGAACTCGACGGCCTGCCCCACCACATGCTGAAAGAAATTTTCGAACAGCCCAAAGCCCTTGAAACCTGCATGGGCGGCAGGATCGACACTCGTGACAACAGGATCAAATTAGGCGGCATCAGTGAGCACCTCCGTGAACTTACAAAAACAAAGCAAATTATTATGACTGCCTGCGGAACTGCATGGCACGCTGGCCTTGTCGGCGAGTTTCTCTTTGAGAACTTACTGAGAATCCCGACAGAAACAGAATACGCAAGCGAATTCAGATACCGCAATCCGGTCATAAACGACGGTACTGTTGTTATCTGCATCAGCCAGTCTGGTGAAACCGCCGACACCTTAGCCGCAGTTGAACAGGCCAAGGAACGTGGCGCAACTGTACTGGGTATCGTAAACGCCGTTGGATCTTCTATCGCGCGTAACACAGATGCTGGCATTTACCTGCACGTCGGCCCGGAGATCGGAGTCGCAAGCACCAAGGCTTTCACCGCCCAGGTCGCCGTCCTCACCATGATGGCCATCGAGCTCGGCAGAAGAAAACACATCAGCTCTGACCAGGTCGCTTTTTATATTAACGAAATGACGAAGATACCTCAAAAGATCGAACGCATCCTCGGTAAGTCTGACTACATCAAGACCATCGCCGAAGCCAACATCGAAAAAGACAACTGGCTGTTCCTCGGCCGTGGCTTTAATTACCCCGTCGCCCTCGAAGGCGCCTTGAAATTAAAAGAGATCAGCTACATCCACGCAGAAGGCCTGCCAGCCGCTGAAATGAAGCACGGCCCTATCGCTCTTATCTCCGAGCAGATGCCAGCCGTTTTCATCGCGACCGCCGGGCCGCAGCATGACAAAATTTTGGGCAACATTGAAGAAGTTCGCGCACGCGGCGGCAAGACCATCATCGTCGCCACTGAAGGCGACGAAACCGTTGAACACC
>JANQHJ010000019.1 GCA_028282745.1 Sedimentisphaerales bacterium
ATCCGGCAGTATAACCTATGGTAATAAACCGCATCATTTCGAGTATATTATTAAGGCGAGCGATTGGATGCAGAAAGCTGATATAAATCCAGGAATTCAGTTGCAGCTTCTATTTGGTGCTGATGGTGGAGTCGTCTGGGTAGATAACATCAAATTCGAAGTATTGTCTAAAACGGACGATGATAAGTAATCTTAGGGTGTTGAAAATAGAGATATTAATTAATGGATCACAAAATGAGTAGAAGAAAAAAACACGGTGTTATTTTAATCCTGCTATTTTTAACTGCATTTGCTTATGCTGATGAGCAAACCTGGGTATTTACGAGTATTCCTGACTTTGTAAATACTGACTTAGGCACTCTTGTCGGGTATCCTGGCTATCCTGATGGTTATAATGACAGCACAACCGCCGGATTTGAGGCTACTTTAGCATTTTACCTCGATGCGCTTGCAGCTGAGAATTCGGAACTTGTCCTTGTTGCGGGAGACCTTGTGGAAGGTGAGTGGCATCGTGATTCGACAGGCAGGTATATTTTTGGTTACTATGGAACTCATGCAGAGCGCCAAACTTCATTAGTAAATGCTGCTGATCTCTATTATTCACAGTGGGTAGATAGATTTACCTCTCGGGGCCTTACTCCATATGCCTGCGTTGGTGACCATGAACTTGGTGATAATAATTGGGGTGCAGGTTCGAACAGAGCGAGACTTGTACCCGATTTTAAAGATGCGTTTGCGAAGTATTTTACAAAAGATTCTAATGGTGTTCACAAATTTTCCTCTCGTCCTGTCGGCACCCCTTATGAGGATACGAGCTATGCTTTTCAGCATAAAAATGTTCTGTTTATTACTATTGATGTTTTTAGGCAGGATGATCCATATACTAAATTGGATAATCGTACAGGCTCAGTGGTTGCAACGGTTGATGGCAATCATTTAACCTGGCTGGATAATGTATTGACTGCCGCTGACAGCGATCCGAACATTGATCATGTCATTGTTCAAGCCCACAGTCCGGTATTAACACCCGTACGCGTCAGGGGCTCAAGTGAGCTGTATTTGCGGGATTATGATGGTACTACTGATGGCAGCAATGCGGATTGGGGAGCTAACACTGATTTTTGGCAGACTCTTGCTGCACACGATGTGGATTTCTTCTTTGCCGGCGAGGTTCATCATAATACTCTTTCAATATCTGATGGGGTTATTCAGATAGTCCATGACGGCATTCCATATTCGTCAGGCAACTACCTGCTTTGTAAAGTCACCGGTAAAAAAATTGAATTCGAGATTAAGCATGTAGATATAGGCCAGGGAACAGAAAAATTCTGGCAGACAGTGGCAAGTAATAAGACTGAAACAGTCGTAGATCCCTGTAGCTTGATAGAAGGCTGGCAAACTGTAGCTACCGCAACTTATGACAAATCGACAGGAGTTAAGAAGCTGACTAATCTTACCGGAGAATTGATACCATATGCTCCTGGTGTAGATGATGGTTCGGTCGAATGGTCTGCTAAATTCGAGACTACAGGACCTTATGGTAAAAACTTCGATTTCGAAGATCCACCAAATTGGGGAACTACCGGTGAATTATCACAAGATGTTATCGACTGGGAAGAGATTGGCCAAAAAAGTTTGATCGATTGGGAAGATGGCTCTTGGGCTCCTGTAGGGATGACAAACATTGCTCGTGTAAAAGCTGCTGATAGTGGAAGGATATGGCAGAATATGGCACATGCGTGGTCCTTAAATGATGTATATAGGCTGTCTTTTGACGCTTACGAAGTAGGCTGGCGTAGCAGTGATAGTGAAACTGGAGATAAAATTTACTTTTCAATAAATGAATCTGATGGTACAGTTCTCAGTAGTGTCGGCAATATTAATGTTGATGGAACGCTGTCTGGGGACAGTGCAGGGAGTGTTACTTATGGTGCCACCCCGCATAATTTTGAATACCTGATTTATGCAAGTGATTGGCAAAGTAATCCGGACGCTTCAGAAGGTAAACAATTGCAAATATTATTTGGTGCTGACGGCGGAGTTGTTTGGTTAGACAATGTGTCATTTTGTATGCTGCCCGATTTAGACTGTAGTGGCGATGTTGATTTAGTGGACTTTGCAAAGATGGCATATGGGTGGATGAGTTCGGACGTGCTTTTAGATATCGCGCCGCCTGTCGGTGATGGGCTTGTAGATGCTAATGATCTTGAAATTTTAATGAACAATTGGCTCAGATAAAGCAGCATTTCGCAAAGAACAAACGTAATAGTTAAATTGCCACGACTTTGAAATCGTGGCATTTTTTTTGCCTTAAAATCCTGCAAAATTAATTATGAAAACCTGCATTGTTTCTCTAATATTTTATTTTTAGAGTCAAAAAAAATCTCAACAATTTTCTTGTTGGTCCGATACTAAACAGCTTTAAAGCACGCCATAATACATATTTTAAAAACTGCTTTTAGGCCCCTTAGCATGCCTTGAAATGCATTATAGCTTTTTGTTAACATAATTCTTGAGGGAATATCGGAGCGGAAAATGGAGGTTCCAGTAACAATAATGCTGTCTAAGGAGACAGGGCACTGCATATATTTAAAGTGGAACAAATTGGAGATTAATGAAGTTGCCGCCGAGGATGCGGTAGCTTTATATTTTTGTATTGGAGTGTAGATCGACAGGCAATCAATTAACTGGAAATAGAATTGCAAGAGAGAACTGAATAATAAAGTGGGATATAGTTTTAGATTAAAGGAAAAAATAATGAAAAATCTGAGAAAAATTACAAGACATTTTTACCTCAGGCAAATAGTTGCCAGCGTCCTTGTAAGCATTATGCTTCTGGGGATGCCGGTGCAGGTGGCTTTGGCTAATCCAAATCCAACGCCTGGCGCTTTGCCTTATGGGGTATTGTCGGGTACAAGCCCTGGAGTAGGAGTTAACACAGCTGGGTTTACAATGAATGTAAATTCTAATCCAGGCCAAACCGTTATCAACTGGCGTAACTTTGATATTGGTGTTGGCTCAACCGTTAACTTTAATCAAAGTAGCGGCTGGGTATTAAATCAGGTCTATCCTGAATACGGAGACGGAATGGCTACAGGTATTAACGGCCATCTTAATGCTCTCAATTGCGGAGTGATAGTGACAAATCCAAGGGGTATGGTTTTTGGGCCTACAGCATTTGTTGATGCACAGTCCTTCATAGCCTCTTCACTTCGAATGAATAAGGGTAAATTTCTAAATGGTCAATTTGAATTTAGTTCGACCCTTGGTTATGGTAATGGTATTACGTCAGTAATGCCGGGAGCCAGGATCAATGCTCAGAATCTGGCAGCTTTGCTGGGTAAAAAGGTTCTCAATATGGGTACCATTTCAGCAGGTTCTGATGGCTTCGGAGTTGCGATGGGTGCTGGTGATAAGATTGTCTTAACTGCTCCTGGTGGAAAGATTCACGTTCAGCCTTATATCTGGACAAATCCTCTGAATAGAGTTGTTGACAATGGTGGCTTTGGTGGTACAGGTTCAGGAATAATTGATGCACCTGGTGCCGATGTCGTTCTTGCTGCTGGTGATATTTACTCGACAGCTATCGAGGGTGTTGAATCGCTTACAGCTGTCTCACATAAAAACGTTTACCTCAATGGCGATATTAGTGCGACAGGCAGTGTAAAAGTAAATGCCAGCACATACGGCCAAAGAGGCAACGTTTATGTAAACGGTAACATGACAGCCAGTGATATTAAGATCAAAGCTGGCGATACTACAAAGTACGAAGCAAGCATGGACAGGATTGTCTTAGCAGACGGCAAGACAATGACAAGTACGCTGGGCAATATTGACCTCCAGGCAGTCCATGACATTATTCTTGGCGGCCCTGTATCATCTGCACAAGACTTGTATATCAACGCTGATAGGCAGGGCAAGCCTGACGTTCATCAGTATGGTGGTGACCTTTGGCCCAAGGATACTCTTACTGCTAACAGAGACATCCTGATTTGGGCAAATGGTATCGACCTTGACGCTGATGTAACTGCTATTGGCAGAGACCTGCTGATTTGGGGCAGGTCAAGCTCTGACAATCCGGATGGTGGTATCTGGAGAAATATGGATGTAGCTTCCGGTGTTACGCTCAAAGCGGGCGATGACCTCAGGATAAGAAATTCTCATCCTGGTAGCGGGATTATGACCGTAACAGGCCATGATTCAATGTCATTGATTGCCGGTGATGAAATTACCACAAGTTCAAATGTTTCTATTGGTGTTTTGGGTAGTACTTTACTGATGCAGGCCGGTGCGTCACTGGATACTGCTGATTACATGTTCTTCAATCAGGCTAATACCGACTTGACACTTATCAGTACAGGCGGCTCGGTTACTTCTAACAGTGGTGCTAATGCTGCTAACAAGTGGGATTCGATTGGTGTACATGCTTATGGCGACATCATCCTTGCGAGAAGTAACGGCAAGAAAGAGATTACACTTGGCGATAGTGGCACAGAAGGCAAGAGCCTCTTGTCAGATTTGGGCTACATTGAAATAGCTGGATTTAATATTGAAAACGCTGACGAAAATGCTGACTGGGATGTCGAAGCTCACGGTTCGGTCTTTATGAATGTTTATCATGGGATCAACCTTGGTGGTGACGTTACAGCTCACAATGGTGATATTGTTTTGCGTGCTGATACGGATGAAAGATATGGCCACGATGTAGTTGTCCGCGGGACTATAACTTCTGGTGGTAAACTCGAGCTTGAAGGTTCGAACATTGACATCCATGATGCCCATTCAGAGGGTAATATGGACATCTTTGCACACGGTCTTTACGGTACTGATAATGCTCCGGATGAGCCTTTGATTGGTAGTGGTGATGTCCGCGTTCGCGGTGAGCTGACCACAACTGATGGCCATATCCAGATCACAGCTACAGATTTCGGTCCGGGCGGTGCGACAGTAGGACCTACATTTGCAAGCCCGGGTAACCAGCCTTATTCTGCTACCGGGACTATCTACCTGCATGACGATGTAACTGCAAATGGTAGTGATAATGGAGACGATGTAAGACTCTTTAGTAATACTGTTGCCCATGATGATATTACAATTAAAGCCCATGATGATGTTTACCTTAAGAATGATAAGAACATCAAGGGTAAAGGTGATCTTTACATTGTCGCTGGCGATAACATTGAGCTCGGTGCTTTTGATGAAACAAATCCTTCGAATGGCGGAAGCGGTGGCGAAGTCACTACCAACGGTAATTTGAAGATGACAGCGGGTGATGATGTTTATGCTTACGGCAAGCTCAAAACAAAGGGTACAGCCGGTACTATTGGTGACGGTGACCTAACTGTAAGAGCACAGGATGATATTAGACTTTACGATACACCAGTATCAGCGGATGCTGCCGGCGAACTGAAGCTTATCGCTGATAGCGACAATTCCGCTAATGGTGATTTGGTTGTAGATGGTAGCCTTTATGGCAATATGTTACTTGAAGGTCATAACGTAACAGTCAGTGGCGATGTCATCTCTCACGGCAATCTTAGAGTTAACGCTGACCGTGATATTCGTCTGAAAAGAAAAGTTGAATCTGCAGACAACATGATAATGCGAGCCGGTGATGACATTCGTCTCAATCAGGACAACGGCAACACAGTTTCCGGCGGCGAAATAAAGCTTTTGGCAGGTTTAGATGCTTCTCATGGTGATGTTGAAGTGACTGGTAAGCTGCGGACAACAAATGCTGCTAACGGCGACATAACTGTTAGAGCAACTGATGATATTCGTCTTAAAAATAAACCTACCTCAGCGGATGCTGCCGGCGAATTGAAGCTGATCGCTGACAGTGATGATAACCAGGACGGCGACTTGACTGTTGATGGTAGCCTCCATGGTAATATGACACTTTCAGGTTATTTTGTGACGGTAAGTGGAAATGTTGATTCTACCGCAACTCTGGATGTAGATGCCGACCGTGATATTACTCTTAAGAAGACTGTCAAATCTTTTGGCGATATGAAGATGGTTGCCGGTGACGACATTACACTTAACGAGAACAGTGGCAAGACCGAGTCTCTAAATGGCAATATCACACTTACAGCCGGTCCGGATGATACCAGTATTACATCCAGCGGCACCGCAGTCATTGAAACCGGTACGCTTAAAGCGCTTAATGGTAAGGTGAAAGCTGTCGGTGAGCGGATTAAAGTTAATGGTAACGTCAAAGCCGATTCGGTTAAGCTTAAGACCATTGATGATTTTCAGCCGGGCGGCGTGGATAGTGATATCTATGTAACCGGTAATGTTGAAGCTGCTCAGCAGATAGAGATCAACTCTCATGACAGCGTTAAAGTTGATGGTAAAATTAAATCAGATAACAGCTTTATCGAGGTTCTTGCTAATACAGATAACCTCAGAAAAGGCGAGATCGAAATTGGTGGTAAGGTTACTACTTTAGATACCGCCGATGGTGATATTACAATTAAGATACTTCCGAATAACACTTCGAATCCTGCAGGTGCGGATGGCGACATTATGCTGCATGACAATGTCGATTCTGCAAAGAGCCTGACTGTTGTGGCTCAGCAGGGTGATGTATTAGCTGATAAAAACCTTGATTCAAGGACAGAAATGCTCTTAAAGAGCGTTGATGGAAGCGTAATAGTAGATGGTAAAGTTACATCGGGCTCAACTCTTGATGGCAGAGCTGGTGTAGATATCATAATCAGGAAAAATGTCGAATCTGCTGATGATATGACAATGCTTGCCGGTAACGACATCGAGCTTAACGATTACTCAGGTAATACCACGTCAGGCGGCAGGATTCGACTGATAGCTGGTATAACCAATAATCGTGGTGACGTTTACGTCGAAGGTAAGCTTGAAACAACTGATTCATCTAACGGAGACATTACAGTAATAGCTCCTGACGAGGTATGGTTGGATGATGATGTCCTTGCAAGAGGTCATTTCAGGGCTCTGGCTGGACAGGCTTCTTCGATAGGCGAATCTTCAACATTAGCAGTCGAAGGCGATATTACCGCCGAAAGCATTGCTATGAGATCTGGTAACGGTGATGTCGATGGTTACTATCGCGACAACATTGTTGTTTGGGGCGATATCGAAAGCAAGAGTGGCGACACCAGGATAGTTGCTGATGACCATGTTACTATTTATGGTGATGTAACTTCTGATGCTCGTCTTAGAATTATTGGTAACAAGGATAAAGAAGACGGTGGTATTGTTGGTAATGTAAAGGTCTATGGCGACATGGAATCTAACCACAATACGGTTGTTAAAGGTAGAAATATCTATGTTGATGGTGATGTAACCTCTGGTAGAAATGTCAGGATGCATGCCGATGACCGTGCTTATAACGGTATAGATGGTGACGTTGAAGTCACAGGTATAACCAAAGCCGAAAGAAATATCCGCATGACAGCTACAGATGATATTACACTTGGTGGATCATCATGGGGCCCATTCGGTTATACAAGTGCGTTAGCAGGCAGAAATATAACCCTCTTGGCTGATCGTGGCAGCTATGCTTATCCGTATGGTGGAGATGTTACTGCTTATGGTAATCTATTCGCAGGTCATGATATAACGATCGACGCAGCTGATAATACTATCTACCTCTGGGGCAACACAGGATCATTGAATGGCGATATCCACTTCATGACTAACGTTAAATTTAAAGGTTGGGATGACCAGTATGTATTTGCCAAAAATGGTTCTATTACTGCTGACGGTTATCTCAGCAAACTGAACTATCGTCGTTGTAGATGGAGTGATGGCAGCCTCTATCTGCGAGCAAATGGCGACATCAGCCTTGCTGATTACGTCAGAGCCGCAATCTGTTATCCTGAAAAGTGCTTCAGTGCAGGTGGCGGAGTTTCTATTATCTCTAAGAATGGTGCTATCTTTACACCTGGTTACTACGTTGACGGTAAACGTGCACTGGCTATTGACATCACAGGCCGTTCCGATCAATTCGGTGGCAGAGGCCCGGTTGGCGTACGGCTGCCTTATGGTGATTGCAAATCAAGAGGCAGAGCGGCTATCGTCCTTCAGAGCAAAGAAGACCTGATGCTGCATGAAAATTCAGATCTACTTGCTTGTGGTAGATACTATAGCGACGGTTCTGTTGATGACCGCTTTGGTGTCGGTTTCCTTGCTGAGCCTGCTAATATTGGCGGCCACAATAGAAACCAGGGCGACCCGTTTGATGCAGCTATTTATGTCGGAAGTACAAAAGGCAATGTGCATATGGGTGGTGAAGTTGATATCTACTCACGTGAATTCATGCCTTACGAGATTAAAGACGGCCAGCAGTTCGAAGGCGACTGCATTCCTGGCGAATGGGTATGCAGACGTAACGGTGCTTTGATTGTTGATGCTTATGACACTGTCAGCTTTGGTTCGGAGTTTATAGATGCTCTTGAAAGTGGTCGTGTAGGCAACAGGACAGAGGTTGCTTCTCGTATAACAGAATGGCTCGAAGATGCAGTTGGTCGCCTGCCGTTCCCGTCAGACATTGATCTGCCGGAAGGTTACAACTATGTAATGCGTGGTGCTGGCCTTGAGAATGATAGTATTACAGATGGTAGAGCCTGGGTTCTTGAGAACAGGCCTGGCGATACTCCTCCAGCTCCGCTGGCTCGTGAAATTGGTGAGCCTCTGGAAAAGCCGGAATTTGCTAAGGGTGGATGTCCTGCTCTGATGCAGTGGTTCGCTTCTGAGATCGGTCTTCCTGAAGACCAGATCAATGTAATGCTCGGTAACGCAGATCATCTGGCTACAGATATCCAGCCTTGTGAAGCTTGTGCAAGACTCAAAGAGCAGGCCGATGCTATGGCTGAGCTTGATACGGCACAGGTAGAGGTATGGGCAAATGCCGTAACAGCTGGATTCGCCGGCCCGATGACTCCGGAAACATTAGCTGGTATCCAGACAGCCCTGGCTGATAATCCGGCTGCATTGAGCTTCGACAATGCTGCTGCTGAATATGTAAGAATTCTTAGCGAAGAGCTTGGTCTTGAAGCAGCTGAGGCTGCAAGTGTTCTGACCCGGAATTATACAGATGGTCAGGCTGACCTTGATGCTTATGTAGCAGCTCGTGCTGCAGCTCTGTAATAGAGCATTATTGATGTAAATAAAAAAGCCTGCCTCTTAATTGAGGCAGGCTTTTCTTTTTTTGAATTTTAATCACTAATCTTATCTTAGTTGCGACGGGTAAACAGCGTCTTCGCCTGTCCGATCAGATAGAAGCTGCCTGTTATGCAGATCAAATCTTCACGGTCAACAGCACTATCGGCCAGACGCAGAGCCTCAGGCAGACTAAGAGCTGTCTGATACATCTTGCCGCAGATTTCGTTATACCTGTCGCCCAAATCTTCCGGCCACGCAGCTTTGGCTGAATTACTGCGGGTAAAGATGACCTTGTCAGCACCGTATTGCAGTTGTGTAAGCATTCCGTCGATATCTTTGTCTGTATTACAGCCGAAAATGACCACCATTGAATCATAAGGTATATTCTGACCGATCGCGTGCATAAGTGCTTTAATACTGGCTGCGTTATGGGCTGCGTCGATCATAACCCTCGGATTATGGCATATCATTTCCATCCGACCGCTGAGAGATACTTTATCCAGGCCAGTCTTAGCTTTATCGATATCGATCTCATAGCCGCTTTCTTTTAGCTTGTCCAGCATAGCAAGTGCTAACCCGCAGTTAATAGCCTGGTGTGTACCATGCATTGGAACTCGCAGGTGCTCGAACTTACTCGTCGGTGTAGTAAGGCAAATACGCGTATGCGGGCCGTGTTCACGGCTTGTCTCGAAGCGATACGAGAAATCTATGTCTTTACCGGTAACCATGAATGGAGCATCAAGCTTTAAAGCTTCTGTTTTAAGAACCTTCATTGCTTCTGGCTTTTGTTCAACTGTTACTACCGGTACACCTTTCTTAAAGATACCTGCTTTTTCAGTAGCAATGGAATCTATATCTTTACCAAGCTGCTCCTGATGATCGATACTTAAGCTGGTTATACCGACGACTTTAGGCTTAATAACATTTGTACTGTCGAGCCTGCCGCCAAGACCGGTTTCAATAACAGCAATATCCACTTCATTATCAGCAAAGTACAAAAACGCTAATGCAGTCATAACTTCGAAAAAGCTTGGCGGATCGGTCTTTGACAGCTTTTCTACAGCCGAGTGCACTCGATTCATAAGCTTGAGCATTGCGCTTCTGTCTATCTGTTTAGAATCGACAACAATCCTCTCATGAATATCAAGAACGTGCGGCGATGTATAAAGGCCGACACTGTAATCATTAGATTCGAGCATTCTGGCTAACATTGTAGCGGTTGAGCCCTTGCCTTTAGTACCGGCAATATGAACTGTCTCGATTTTCTTATGAGGATTACCTAAAAGAGTAAGAAGCTTCTGCATTCTGCTGAGATTAAACGTCGTTTTGTTATACCTAACGCGCGTCTCTTTTTCATAATCAGTACGACTGCAGAGATACTTCATTGCGTCATCATAAGTGCGAAAGGCCTTTTTGGTCCCAGCCCGTGATACACTTTTTGATGAACCCTTTTTCGTACTCTTTTTCCTTATGCTTTTTGTTGTTGTCTTTGCCATAAGCACAGTATAGTAGCAAAAATCGATTCCTAAGTCAATCGATTGGGCTAAATAAACCCAAAATACCCTAAAAACCTTATAAACAAATAATCTAAACTCATATATTACAGGCACATACGGAGGTGATAGGGAGGTTGTTCATTTTTTGATTTGAATATTATTGAATAATGTGGGCTTATTGTGATATAAGTAAAACTTATAATAGTGGCCATAATTTAAGCATAATTGTGATAAAATCTCACATATCTAATGAACATTATCTACTCTGTGTATTTCTGTTTGGCCTGCTGTAGTAATCTGCGGGTAGTTGAGTTAGATCTGAAACGTCATAAACCTTAGTGCTCATATTCAATTTTGATAATGTTTGCTTGGTACCGATCACTATAGCCCCATCCATAACTATATAATCTGGTTTGTCCAGCCCCTGATCTATCGCATTTAATAGCAGTTTTAAAGCTGTTTTCAGGGAAACATTGCTTAAAGGCCCAATTCCTATCGGTGTATCTGGTGTAATCCCGGCGTTATCGTAAAGATCTCGCCAGAGCACCACGATTGTCAGCGGGGGATCGGTAATATTGCGAAATTCGCCAATCGCGTCTTCTAAACTAAGATTTTCAGTCAAAAAGCTCAAATCACCGACTTTTTTGAAGTCAGGCTCAACAGGTTTTGGCTTTATCGCATCTTTTTTAACATTTATCTGTTCGATTTGTTCCTTTTTGAGTATATCGGCTATTTCTTCATCTTTCACTTTGGAGGCAAAATCATGCGCAGTAAAACCACCCAGAGTTTTGATGCCTGGATTAGCGCCCGCATTAAGCAGTGTTCTTACAATTTCTTCATGCTTAAAAACAACAGCATAGTGCAGTGGCGTTTGGCCGAATCTATTCATAGAATTGACATTAGCACCATTGGCCAGAAGGAGTTCCGCGATATTTTTATGGCCCCATTGTGCTGCTGAGTGAAGAGGTGTGTCCTTGGCAGCAAAAACTAACCGTAAAAGTCCCCCGATTTGTAAAGAGTTGCCCCCGGCTATAGCCTGTTTCTGTTTTTCGCGATCGGCAAGGAATCTCAACTGTTCACGAATTA
Source organism: Sedimentisphaerales bacterium (assembly GCA_028282745.1). Classification (GTDB taxonomy): domain Bacteria; phylum Planctomycetota; class Phycisphaerae; order Sedimentisphaerales; family Anaerobacaceae; genus JANQHJ01. The sequence goes on from JANQHJ010000019.1 coordinate 11,727, forward strand.
CATCTGCATCGTCTCCATACGGCAGCACATCTACATCAGCTCTCGGTGCATCTGTATGGCTATTAACTTCTGCTCCTGTCTCAACCAAGAGCTGTACTACCTCACCGTGGGCTTTGGCCACAGCCCAATGCAAAGCTAATTCACCATTTGCTCCTTTTTGATTTACATTCGCCCCTTTTCTTAACAAGAGAGCTGCTATATCTTTGTGGCCTGAATATGCAGCTGCGTGCAACGGTGGTTCTTTATATCTGCCCTTTATATTTAGCTTGGCACCTTTGTCTAAGAGAAATTCTGCCAAAGCGTTATGACCTTCACGTATTGCAGCAAACAAAACCGGTTCCCTGTATGCTGTTTCGTTAGCAAGGTATGGGTTACTTTCCAGCAGCTTTCGTACCCTCGTCATATCACCAATCCATGCCACATCATAAATAGTAAAGTCCGTGCCATTAGAAATAAGCAATTCAACAGTTGCCATTTTGTTGCTTTTACTGCAAAACTCTGCCATCATCGCACATGCAATAGGATTATTGTTTCTTCTATCTTTAGCATTAATATTTGTTCCCTTTGTTATAAGAAACTCAACCATTTCTCTTTGACAGCGACTTGCAGCCATATGTAATGGTGTCCGGCCCGAGTTGTCCTTTATGTTGATATCTGCCCCGTGAGCAAGCACAACTTCAGCCGCTGCGGTTACTCCACATCTTGCTATTGAATGAAGTGGTGTAGCACCTCCTTCATCTCTCCAGTTCACATCGGCACCATTGGCGATAAGTGCTTCTGTTACTTGTTTGTTTGTCGCATAGCACAAAGGCGGATATCGAAATCCATTTTTCTTGCCGTTAATATCTGCCCCGTAATCAACGAGAATTTTTATCAGATTTGCGTGTCCATTTTTTGTTGCTATATGAAGAGGCCCGTGACCATATACATTTCTTCCATTTGGATTGGCACCTTTGGAAAGTAATAGCTCAACAATTTCGGAATGGCCATGCTTTATAGCAAGGTCCAAAGCCGGCAAACCACTGTGACCTTTACCTTTATCTATTGTGGAGATTAGATTTGGGGCGTTTACTAATAATTCCTGTACTACCCCGAAATCTCCTTTTATTATAGCCTCTAAAAAAGCCTCCTTTGTGACTATAGCAATTTCCTGTTTGACCTGGTCGGTTAGCTTGCTATTTTCTTTTTCAATCTCTGTGTCCTCTGTGGCCTTTTCAGTTTTAACCTGCACATCGGTTTTGAAATTCGGCTCAAGAGAGACATTTTTGTATTCCACGAACTCATATTTTTTAGGTCTGGTCTCTAACCGGAAAAACTTTATATCTTTTATTTTCAGTTTCCTGAAAGTTGCACACTGTAATATCTCCCCTTCGGCATTTCTTACGGTACTTATAGAAGAACTGTCCCATCGAGTTCTTCTTAAATTGGCATTGTTTAATTCGATATATTCGACAGTAACCCTTGATTCAACACCGTCAAGATAAGCTTTGAAAACAACTTTAGCTCCTTCGACAGAGTCGTAAGCTTCGATAAATCTTATTCTCTTGTCTGTTGATTCCGTAGTATATTTGCCGTCATACTTTCCTTTAGCAACCCATCGATAAGGCTGGATCCGTAATTTAATACTTGTACTATTTCTGTCTTTGATCAAGCCCGAGTAAGTAAAATAGTTACCCTCTCTTAAATAACGGCCATTCTCGTCAAAAGCATTATTTCTGCCGCTCCATCTGGCTCTTTCAGGTTGCCCTTCAACGCTTAGAAGATTCCGGTCAAATCTTTTGGAAGATCGGAAGACAAATCCGACACTTTCCTGTTCATCTTTAGGTATATAGTCATCTGCATAGATATGTCTTTCAGGTATTGAGCCATCTGGATTCCAACAAAGTTTCTTCGTTTCTTTACCTTCTTTGACAAATCTACAGACGGAGACCAATTCGACTCTTCCAGCCTTTGGAAGATCTGCTATGTAATTATCAGCGACAATAAAGTCATCTTGAAAGACCTTATTATGAGCCAAAGGTTTAGCCTTAGGAAGTTCGACATCAATTTGCACTTTAGTTTTGAGATCGGGCCTGAGAGAAATATTTTTGAAAGTTATTCTTTGGAATTTCTGAGTTTGGAATTCGATTGACTTGATCTTTTCCAAGGGTAGATTAAATTCAGCCTGGATACTGCCCATACCTTTTTGATTTGAAAAAGTAGCATCGCTGGCTCCATGATGAATCTTGTTATTTTTATCTACTGCTACAACCCTGAATTCTTTATCAATGGCATTATGAGCGATATTGACATAAGTCCTGCCGTCTTTTTCTATAGGAGTATTAATCATCGCGTTTGGCCCGTTGGTTGAACTGTTAGCAATGTTATCACCGTTCAATGCTGTATCAGTAATCCATTTCGAATCATCTCCTATAACAAAATCTATATCAGCGATCTTAGCTTGTTTGTCAAAAGAGACGATCGAACGATAATATTTTTCAGGTTCTTTTAGCTTTATCCCTCTTGCTGCTTTGTAAAGTTTATCAGCTCCAGAAGTTGATTTTACAAATTCATTCAATAGTATTTTTGTCCTTGTGTTTTTACTTCCGTCAATTCGATAAAGCAATTCGTACACAATTAAATCGTCAGTATCGACATGACGGGCCTTTAATTTCTCATAAGGCTTTTGCTCGAGTATTTCTCCGTCAGGTCTAAACCATTGACTATCCGGGCTTGGATGCTCACAAATACCCACCAACTCGACCGTTACACCATTTGCTAAAGTAGTTTTATATTCTGACTTTTGGCTATTGACTTCTGACTTCTGATTTATAATCTCTGTACTCTCTGTGAACTTTGTGGCTAAGTTTTCTTTTGCTGCCATTGGAATTACGCAGACGAACATCAGCATTACCAAAGCTGATATAGTAATA
>JANQHJ010000053.1 GCA_028282745.1 Sedimentisphaerales bacterium
CGATACCAACCTGACCTCCGACAACACAGTGATGGCCGAGATTAGTTGAGCCGGCAACACCTACCTGGGCAACTAATAGACAATGAGGCCCGACTTTCGTGCCGTGGCCGATTGTAACCAGATCACCGAGTTTGCTGTCCTGACCGATTATTGTGTCGCCCAGTGTACCGCGCTCAATACCGCAACAAACGCCGATTTCCACATCATCCTCGATAACTACTCCGCCAATTTGCGGTATCTTATGGTGTATGCCCTTGTGGCTGGCGTAACCGAAGCCGTCTTCGCCGATAACCGAGTTAGCGTTAATGATCACACGATTACCGAGTTTGCTGCCGTCGTAGATCGTAACGTTAGGATAGATGATGCAGTTATCGCCGATAGTGACATCAGTACCGATGTAACAGCCAGGGTATATAATACAGCCGTTACCGACATGAGCATTGCCCTCAATTGTGACGAATGGATGGACGTGGCAATCGACTCCGATCTTTGCGGTATCGGCAATATTTGCTCTTGAACTTATTCCAACTTTTGTATGCTTGCGATGGCCATGAATGAGGACCATGATCTGCATAAAGGCATAATAAGGGTCATCGCATACCAAAAGTGGTACACTTACCGGGCTGACCTGAACATTTTTACCAACTATTACCGCGCTGGCCTTTGTTTTTGTGATCTCTTTCTCGTATTTGTTATTTGCGAGAAAGCTGATATCTCCTTCGCCTGCCCGACTGAGAGTTGATGCCGATTTGATAATTACATTTGAGTCGCCGCGAACCTGGCCTTCTACATATTCAGCTAATTCGCCAAGTGTTTTTTCGATCATTCTCTTGTCCTCTAAAAATTTGGTTTAAAACCATAATATGAAAATACTGTAATCCCTTATTATACAACACTTTTGGGAAGGGTCAACTACATTAAGCACACGGTTTTTCAATCATGAGCCTGTTTTATCCATGCCGATCCGGCGACCTGACTTCCAATGTCATTTTTCAGGTAAAAAACAGCTAATTGGCCGGGTGTGATCGCTGAAATCGGCTCATCAAATTCGATTTCAACGTGGTTTGCCTTAGGATGCACAAGGGCCATAGCGCCGCTGTGATTATAGCGAATTTTGACGTTTGCCCTGAATGGTTCAGAGGGCGTGTCCATAAGCCAGTTTGTATCTTGGGCAATAAGATTTTTACTTAAAACTTCCTCTTTAGGGCCCAAAGTTACCGTATTATCTTCAGCATTGAGTTTTGTGACATAATAGGGCTTGCCCATAGCTACTTTCAGGCCGCGACGCTGGCCGATAGTATAGCGATGTATTCCTTGGTGTTCGCCGAGTACATTACCACTGCTGTCGATTATTTTGCCGGCTTTGACCAATTCCGGCGACATTTCTTCGAGTTGAGCGATATAATCGTCGTTAGGTATAAAGCATATCTCCTGAGACTCTTCGCTTTCAGCAGAGTGTAGGCCGAGTTGTTCTGCTTTAACGCGAACCTGGGATTTTTCAAAATCCCCCATAGGAAAAACCAGATGCGGTAATATGCTTCGCCCTATCATCGCAAGGGCGTAAGATTGATCTTTCAACGATCCAGCGGCATAAAGGCCTTATCCATTTTCACCTTTCAGGACCCGGACATAATGGCCGGTTGCGAAAAGATCGCTGCCGTTTTCCTGAGCAAACTGCCAGAGTTGGCTGAACTTTATAGTACGATTGCAAAAAACACAGGGATTTGGTGTGCGAGCCTTTTTGTATTCGCTGCAGAAATAATCGAGGACCTTTTCGAATTTTTTCCTCATATCAAGAACATATAACTTTATACCGAGTTGGTCGGCTGCTGTCTGGGCCTGCTGCTGAGCATGATAAGCCTGGTCATGAGTTATCATAAATACAGCAGAGACATCATATCCTTGTTCGAGGAGAATAGCTGTTGTAGTGGAACTGTCAACACCGCCACTTAGTGCAACAAATATTTTCTTTTTATCGCTGCTCATCAATCCTGTGGGTATATAATAATTCTGTCATGGATAACCATGATAAGATCATTTTTGCCGTCGCCTGTAACATCGCTTAGCCGAATTTCCCTTGGCTCGACTGAAGGCCGGCTTCGCTTTGTACCCTCACGATAGCTTTTCTCCTCGAATATCTTAAAACGCATCGCTGGAACCGGATTGTATTCAGGGTCAAGGGCAAGTATTTCGATATGACTGCCTTTATATTCGAGCATAATAATATCTACTCTTTCATCCGAGTTAATATCGCCGGCCAAAACCCTGCCGTAAACGCCGTCCTTGATCTTTGTTTCATAACTGAATTGTTGCTCAAGCTGATATGGCTGATTCGTAGATGTCGGCGGGGAGATGATCGCAAATTTTTCACTGTCGAAAAGTAGAATGTCCTTAGAGCCAGTACCCATTAAAGAGGAGTGAACCATTTTCAAATGAGCTGCTGATCTCCATTTACCTACATCGAGTTGTTTTTCGAATCGATATGTTTTATCTTCACTCGGCTTTAATATCTGGAGTTGGCCTTTCTGGCCGTCGAGCAGCAATATAGCAGGCTGATCTGTCAGGCCCAATCCGTTTAGGTAAAAGGCTTCGACCGCATTTATCTTATTCTCTTTGCTCTTGGCATTATACTGATCAACTATCCGCCATTTTTTTGAATCGGAAAATATCAGGCTCCGTGCGAAGTTATTTTGTGCTACCAGTAATTCAGAGCCTTTTTTCTGATTTATATCGACAACAGATAAGGAAGAGCCTGTCGCCTCTTTTATCAGGCTGGATTGTGCCTTAGCGGAAGTAACTAATTCAAAGGTGCCTTTGCGAACCTGCCGAGCAAATAGTGGGGGGGGATTATATTTATCAAAAATAAGGACATCCTTTAACCCGTCCTGGTCACAATCGACTACTTTAATACCGTCAGGATTTGAAGAGAGCTTTTTTAGTTTTAATCCCTGTGATTTGCCGTTATCTTCGAGAATGCTAAGTTCTTCATCGGCTTCGAGCCCGCTTTTGGCTCCGAGTTTTGAATTTACATTATAGATGATGTTTAACCATCTTACCTGATTGACATCCTTGGCGACATATACACAATCTGCCTTGCCGTCGGAATCTATATCTGCAAGCTCCATAGCCAGCGGCTCACCCTGGACATCTAAAGGTTCCGGGAAACTGAGCCTGTCATCTTCGAATTGACTGATTCCGATGGCTTTTTCTTTGACGCTGATAACGCCTAATTCCATTTTGCTGTCGTCATCAATGTCCAATATGTTAAGAGTGTCGATGTCGGTAAAAGCTGGAAAGTTTTTCGGTTCTGCAAGTCCAAGATTTTCCCGTTGGGCATACATTATAATTTCGGCAGCGCCCGGATCGCTGATAACAACATCGTCCAATCCGTCGCCATTGAGATCGCCGACTACAAGGTCTCGCTTTGATGAGCCTTCTCCGCTGGCGAGTGGGTAATACACGATCGGCCAGTCGGTATCTTTCTCTTGTTCTTTCAGCAGTTTATAGCATAGCAGTCTTCCACTGACGCTATCGACTTCCAGCAGTTCGACACCACCCTTGCCGTCGATATCAAAAAGTTCCACCGACCACGGCATAACTGCAAAGAAGGGTACCTGCGGTCCTAACTGGCCATTGGCTGAGCCGAATCGTATCTGAACAGGTTTTTCAATATCGTCCGTAATCATGAACAGGTCGTTGTTGCCGTCACCGCCCATATCGGCGGAATCGACACCTTTTATCTGGCTTGTGCTTGGATATTTCACAGGCTCAGCTAATGTGCCATCTTCCTTCTGTGTTATAAGATAGACGCTATCCCTTGCCGTCACAACAAGGTCGTCTCTTCCGTCATTATTCAGATCCGAACAGACAACGGAATGGGGCGTTAAAAGCCCGTCAGCTATTTGGATCTTTTTGCGCGTCTTCCAGCTTAATTTACCATCCTCACCGTCTGCTTCATTTCTTTTTTGAAGTATAATATATAATCCCTTTGGCTCTCCGTAGAAGGCAAGGTCTTTAAGCCCGTCTTTGTTGAGGTCACCGATAGCCAGGCTGTAAATTCTTTGAGAGACAGCAATGGGTTGTCTTTTGAAGCGGGTGAGCGGATTGATTGCATTTATCTCGAAATCTTGCGGATCGACTGAAATGCTCGTTTCGGAAGGCTTTAGAGTGTCTGTTTGTGTGAAAACCTCGATCCTTGCCTTGCTGTTGTTCGGGATGATAATATCGTTTTTACCATCGGAATTAATGTCCTCAAGCTTCAGACCTATTACGCCGGGGCTGAGCTTAATAACCTCCATCTCTCCAAAGCCGTAATAGTCACTGAGGTTATTGTAGTCGAGTGGATCTTCGGC
>JANQHJ010000108.1 GCA_028282745.1 Sedimentisphaerales bacterium
AAGGATTAAACTTAATAGCTTTCGGATTCTTCAAAAAAGTTGTAGTTGCAGATACTCTGGCCTGGACAGTGAACCTGGCATTCGCGGATGAAATACCTAACACATCTGGGGCGTTCTGGTGGGTAGTTATGATAATGTTCGCATTTCAAATATACTGCGACTTCAGCGGCTATTCCGATATCGCACGTGGATTGGGCAAGTGGATCGGCTTTGAATTCCCGGTAAATTTCCGGAATCCCTATATAGCAAGCAGTTTCCGTGATTTCTGGGAACGTTGGCACATTTCTCTTTCAACGTGGTTTCGTGACTACGTTTATATTCCGCTTGGTGGTTCCCGGAAAGGGAAATTGTCTTCACATTTTAATATGTGGGTCACGATGCTGATATCCGGTTTGTGGCACGGTGCGGCGTGGACGTTTATAGCGTGGGCAGCGTTACATAGTTTTTATATGTCAGTGGAACGTTTAACGAACTGGCCCAGGAAATTACTGAAGCTGCCTGGTGGAAAACATTTGGCAACCATATCAGTATTTTTACTAACTACAATCGCCTGGGTGTTTTTCAGGGCGGGGACATTCGAGCAGGCTTTTGACATTCTAAGGATAATGTTTAATTTCAATAGTTTTAATTTTGCGGCAATAGACAGCATCAATAACGACCCCATTAATCTGCTGCTGATCATAATCGGCTCTCAGTTATTTTTCTATTTCGGATTTCATCGAGCAGAGTGGATAGCTTCCAAAACAATAAGTAAAGCAATATTCGATACTGTATTTATAGCATTTATAATCTTGATGTGTGTATTTTTGAGAGCACCGAGTAATACATTTATTTATTTTCAATTTTAAGACAAGTTTATGAACTTCAAAAGGCTTATAGTATATAACAAAAAGAAGACAAATACCGGTTTTGGCTATTAAAAAAGCTCTTTTTATTCATTAAATTAGGGACTCTAAAATTGATTTTTAAGAATCAGACATTCTGGACGCTGTTCCTTGCCGGTGCGCTAATCCTGGTGATGGGCTCGCTTAGGCCGGACAAACCTCGCGGCATGCATTCTATGCACTACGATATACATCGAAGCCGCTGGAGTCAGTGCGGAGATGTTGTCCTTGCCGGTGACTCAAGAGTTCTCATAGCGTTGTCTCCTGAAGAGATGGGGAAGGTTCTTAAAGATCGGCGTATCTTGAATTATAGTTATGCAGGTGTCTGGTACAGCAAAGAATATTTGGAGGCAGTTGGGGCCATTCTCGACCCGAACGGTGATTCGCCAACAGTTGTACTTGGTATATCCCCGAGGTCCTTAACACAAGGTGTGAGAGATAATCCCGGGGCATTTACGGGCTCAGATAATACGATGGATAAAGACGCTCTGATTGAATACGCCTTTGCGCCAATACTGGAATTTTGTCAACCTATGTCATTTAACCAGGTTCTGCCAGGAATATCCCCATCACTGGCCTCTTCAATCTTAATAAAAGAATATCACGCTGACGGCTGGATGAGCGCAAACTGCACCGTGAATAAGCGAGGCAAATGGGCGATTAAAAGATACCGCCGAGTCTATGACAAATATGATGTTCTAAATTCAACAATAGAGAATGTAATGAAGCATACAAAATCCTGGGTTGATAATGGTGTAAAAGTATATGGCTTTTTCCCTCCGAGCTGTGAAGAGATGGTTGAAATAGAAGCGGGATTGGAAAGTTTTGATCAGGCTGATTTTATAAGCAGGTTCGAGGAATTCGGGGGTGTATGGCTTGATGTTAACCAGGTTGGCTATGAAAGCTATGACGGCTGTCATCTTAATCGCGATGGGGCTTTGCAATTTTCAAGTGACCTTGGTAAGATAATCAGCGAGCATGAAAGACAATAATCTTTTAGTATTTGAACAGGAAACTATGCAGAAGGTATTATTCATATCAGATATGAGCCATAAGCCAGTTAAGATGTTTCTTGACCAAATTCCCAAGCTGGCCAAAGGCTTTATCCGGCTCGGCCTTGATGTTCGACATATATACTACAACAGCCTAATCAGACAATTTAGTCCATTTAAGAGCAGGAAGTTGTCAGCTAAGCTTTATAAAAATAAAGCTGATAAAATTCTCTGCGATTATGCCAGGAACTATAAACCTGATATTGTATTCGTAAGTTTTTGTAGCAGTCTTGATAGCAAAAGTGTAGCACAAATTCGTAAAGCCGTACCTAATGCTGTAATTATAGGCGAAGATGGCGATCCATGGCCTAAGCTTAATCCAAGAAGGATCGAAACGGCTACAGCATTTGACATTTTATTGGCAACTAATGATGGGCAGTGGCTACAGGACTATCGAGATGCCGGTGTTGCTTTTTGTATTTTCATGCCGAACTGCTGCGACCCGAATGTTGATCACAGATATGAAGTAGATGAACAATGGCAAAGTAATATACTCTGGACGGGGACAATCGAGCATAAACTAAATGCGGATTCAGGCTTTAGACATAAACTAATAACTCGACTCGACTCGAGAGAAGATGCCAAGCTTTACGCATGTCTCGGTAATCCTAAAATTGGCGGTATGGAGCAACTTTACGCGATGAGCGGGGCCAAGATCGGGGTAAGCGTAAGCGCATCGGATCCGGTTAAGCTATATGACTCTGACAGGTTAGTTCGCTTGCTATCTTGCGGCACTTTCGTACTTGCAAGAAGATTCCCTGATTGTGAGCTGCTGTTTAAAGACGGGGAGCATGTGAAATATTTCGAGAGTGTTGATGAGTTTTTCGAATTGGCAGACTGGTATCTTGGGCACGAAGAAGAACGCAAAAAAATAGCGGATGCCGGTATGAAACGAGTTCATGAGGAATTCAGCTGTACCAAAATAGCGGGATATATTCTGGAATTATCTCAAAATCACAGATACAGCGCGGAGTGGTTTAATAGTTTGACAACGAATGATTAAATCTATCTCCTGAATACTATCTTACAAAATCCCCTGGCAAGCAAAGCTAAAGAATTTTTTATCTTTTTAGAAGATCTTGTTCTGGTTCTTTCGTCGAGAAGGATGCAACCTACAGCAAATGCGATAGTCTGAGTAAATATTATGGCTAATTCATTCAGTAAGACCGCGATTATAAATAGAATACAAAAAGAAACCGAGGCATCAAAGCCATAGTGTTTTCTGAAATACTTGAGCAGGCTTGTCATTGCCATAATAGTTTTTTTGACGGGGACCTGTCCTGATGATTTTCCGCCCAGATGTATGATCTCGATATAAGGCACGAAAACAATTCTCCAGCCAGCCTGTTTTATTCTATAGCAGAGATCAACTTCTTCATAATACATAAAGAAATTTCTTTCGTCCATAAGACCAACTCTGTCGAAAATTTCTCTTCTAACCATAAGCGCGGCGCCAATGACTTGGTCAACATCCGCAACTTCGGAATATGAAAAATCTTTCATCATCCATTCTTTGTAAGCTTTTCTGAAAAAACCAAAAGCTTTGAAGACAGTGTGCCGATGGAGAGCCCCTTTGAAAGTTGGGAAATGTCTTACAGCCTGCTGGACAGTTCCATCATCAAATAAAAGTTTCGGGCCGCAGACGCCAACGTCAGGGTTCGATTCCATGAAATCGATGAGCCCGTCCAAAGAGCCGGGCTTAATTATGGTATCCGGATTTAAGAATAGAATAAGTTGCCCCTGAGAAGCTCTGAACCCGTCGTTGTTAGCTCCGGCAAAGCCGTGATTATGACTATTTTCCAAAACGTGTACATTGGGAAATTCTTCTCTGACTGCCTGGGGTGAATTGTCGGTGCTGGCATTATCGACAATTATGACCTCGTATTCATGCTGCGGCGGATTTTTATCAATCGACCTCAGACAGTTAAGCAGGTCGTCTTTAACATTCCAGTTGACTATAATTATCGAAAGCTTCATATATAACAGGAAAGTCCCGGACACAACATATCATTTCGTGCCTACAAGTACTAAAAACAGCATTCTCTGTCAAATCTTATTTTAGCAGTCATATTGATTCATAATGTCAATGCGAATGTTTTGTTAAGTTTTGTGTGGTAAAGCACCTATCCTACGAAGGCGAAGCAACTACCACGTAATGCTTATACCTTAAATCGCTTAGGGCGCCACAAAAAAGCAAGTTCATTATACTGTATGTTCTGCTGGAGGTCGGATGTATGCCCTTGATGAGCTTAATATCATAATCAAGTCCGTCGAACATTTTCAGTATGCTTTTTTTAGTAAAAAAACGCAAGTGCGTTCTATCCATGATACCCTGATCGGTATAATCCCAGTTGCCACTAATTACAAATTTCTTAAATGCACGGTAATACCTTATGTTCGGGATGGACGCAATTACAACACCGTTGTCAGTAAGTTTAGGTTTAATATTTTCCAGTAATGAATAGGGATCGATCAAGTGCTCGAGGATATCGAAAAAGATGATACAGTCAAAACTTTTGTCAGGTAACCGGGCAAGTGACTCATGGGCATCGGCGCAAATAACTTTGTCGAGTTTTTTAGAGGCTTGCTCGGCAGCTATCTTATCGATCTCAACAGCCCAAGCTTCGGTTTTGAGATTATTTTTAACAAGGGATGAGAATTCGCCAGTGCCACAACCAAACTCTAAAGTTTTCTTAGAATCAGCAGGTATGAATGAGAGCATGTCCTGCCTGTCGCTTTGATAATAGGAAGCATCTTTACGATCAGCAACAGATTGTTTTTGCCCGGAAGAACTCATGAGCAAGATGATAACAAAGAAACGCAGAGATTCCAAGTAAAAGCAATTTCAGAAATTATTGCCAACTGCCATCAGCAGTGAGTGTTTTTGTGCCCTGCGGCGCATTACTCCGGCTCGCAGTTACTTCAACAGTAGCGTGGCCAGAAACATTAATAGAGGTGATGGTATAGTCAGAAGAAACGAAATAAGTACCAGTGAGGTCTTCTGAGCTAAATCCCAAAGCCGCCTGAAGGGCAGCGTCATCGAGAGTAGTTCTCACAAGATCAGCCTGTGCTTTCGAAATACCGCATCTTGCTACGTATGTTGACACCGCGGTTCGAATTGTCCCGGCGGCAGCATTAGCTTCAGACCATTTAGCGGCGTCAACCCTTCCGCTAAAGATGGAAATCATAACCGAAGCAAGGATACTTATGACCATAATAACAACCATAAGTTCAACAAGAGAAAATCCTTTATTTCTTTGTGAAAAACGACAAGGCGATTTTAACATTAGAATACCCTAAAATATACACCAGACAAATATCGACACAATTTCGCAGCTAATTTTTTAATCCCCATCTTGATATGCTTCTATTATAGCAGGTTCACAGAATCAGAAGCTGTTAATTCGGACAATTTAATATTACTTAGATCTTTTTCTCTTTTTTAATATTAGAAATAGCCTTACTATAGGACCGGTTGTGAAGATTTTTTCTGGTTTAAAGTTCTTATTTTTTAAAAAAATCACACGATATAAGCTGGCAGTCTGATATCCTACTAAAAATAAGGATTTTTAAAGTATTTCGATACGAGGCATTTGAATGAAAGCGGTAATTCAAAGAGTGCTTAGCGCGTCAGTAGAAGTCGAATCAGAGGTAGTCGGCCAGATAGATAATGGGCTGCTCGTATTTGTCGGCATAGGAAATAATGATAATGAGCAGGATGTTGAATTTATGGCCAAGAAAATCTGCGAGCTCAGGATATTCGAAGACAAAAAGGGCAAGATGAATCTGAGTGTTCAAGATATCAGGGGCTCGGTGCTGCTGATCAGCAATTTCACTCTGCAAGGTAATTGTCGAAAAGGCAGGCGACCGGGCTTTGATAGTGCGGGTGAGCCGGCAGTTGCAGAGCAATTATATGAACAGGTAGTTGCAATGGTTAGGGAGGCTGGGTTGAATGTCGAGACAGGCAGGTTTCAGGCCCATATGCACGTTAAAAGTGTTAATGACGGGCCTGTGACATTCATTCTTGAAAGCTCCTCTAAGTTGTAAAAAAAAGCTTTTAATTTCATCGATACTCGTGAAATTATCATGATTTTTAATTGATTAAGGCCTATAAATGCGTAGATTATAGGTAGTAGTCTAAATAAAGGGCATTTAAGGGCTTTCAGGACGCTAATTAAAGTCTTTAGGATTGACACAAACTGCTGATATTGCTATAATAATGTCGTAAAGTGTTCTAATGCTTTAAGTTAGGCCCATTATTGGGGGTGATGAGATTGCCGACACCTCAAATCGGAGGCATCATTGTTGAAGTCGGCTTGTGTTGCAAAAGGGAAAATATGATGAA
>JANQHJ010000122.1 GCA_028282745.1 Sedimentisphaerales bacterium
AACGTATTTCAATACGCTTGCGAGCCTTTTTCGCCTCCAGCCTTGCCCTCGAACTTTTCGCACAATTTCGTAACGAACCATGTTTTGGGATGGCTTCTAATGATTTTGGAGAAATTGTTTTTATTTTACGATATTTCTTCCAACACTGTGATATTCGAATCCAGCTGCTTTAATGTAATTGAGATCATATAAATTTCTTCCGTCAAAAATTACAGGGTATTTGAGTCTGGCTTTGACAGTTTCAAAATCAGGATTTCTGAATTCCTGCCAGTCTGTCAAAATTGCAAGTGCATCAGCGCCATCAAGGGCGTCATAACTGTTGTGGATTAGTTCGATCTTTTCGCCCAACAGAGCTTTCGTCGTTTTTATAGCCTCAGGATCATATGCTCTGATCTTGATGCCGACTTCGAGCATCCTTTCAATGCAGTCAATTGCAGCGGATTCCCTTATGTCATCAGTCTTTGCTTTGAACGCCAAACCCCATACCGCAATGGTGGTATTTTTCTCTTTGCCTGCAAAATGATCGAGAATCTTCCGGGCAAAACGTTCGTGCTGTCTATGGTTTATATCTTTTGTTGCTTTAGCAATAGTCATATCTAAGCCGTATTGTTGCCCGGTATGTATTAATGCTCGAACATCCTTTGGAAAACAGCTTCCTCCATAACCCGCTCCCGCGAATAAAAAACTCCGCCCAATCCTGGAATCGCTGCCGATACCATGCCTTACAAGTTCAATGTCTGCTCCAACTTTTTCGCATAGCCCGGAAAGCTCGTTCATATATGAAATTCGGGTCGCTAACATCACATTAGCAGCATATTTACTAAGTTCCGCCGAGGCCGGATCCATAAATATTACACGAATGCTCTTTCGCATAAAAGGGCTGTATAATTGTTTCATAATTTCCCGAACTTGAGGACTGTTGGTTCCTATGATTATTCTATCTGGGCTCATGAAGTCATCAACCGCAGCACCTTCTTTTAAAAATTCGGGATTGCTTACATATTCGAACGGTACTGTTGTTTTTGATTTGACCAATTCGGTTACTTTGGCGTACGTTCCTACAGGAACGGTGCTCTTGGTAACTAAAATACGGTAATCTTTCATTGATTCAGCTATTTGACCAGCCACGGACAGAATACTTGAAATATCAGCAGAACCATCAGGTGCTGATGGAGTTCCCACGGCCAGGAAAATAATCATGGAATTTTCCACACCTTCTTTAAGTTCTGTTGTAAAAGAGAGCCTGCCGGCTTTTTCATTATTTTGTACGATTTCCTTTAGTCTTGGTTCGTATATAGGTATTATACCTTTCTCAAGAGCTTCGATCTTTTTGACGTCTTTGTCCACGCAAATAACTTTATAACCAGCTTCTGCTAAGCAGCTTGCAGTGACCAGCCCTACATAACCAATACCCACAACGCAAATATTCATTATTATTGTTGTTCCATATTAAAAACACTACTTTATCGGTTCAATTAAATCCATATCCACTTCAACACTTGCAGCCTGCCCAAGCATATCTACCTGGAGTATTAATCTTGCTGATGTTTTTGTCTTTTGGACAATCCCTTCAATATTTTTAAGTGGCCCGGAAATGACTCTGCAGTGTTGTCCTGTCTTGACATATTCATGCTTTTGCAATTCTGCGCCGGAATTAATGGCAAATTCGATTCTTGACAATTCTCTTACGAGTGCTTGTTGTTGTTTGACTTCTATAATATTGGCCACACGATTAGTTCTGAGTGCTTCCAGCCGCTGCTGCTCACCTCCACAGAAAAACAAATATCCGCTGAACAAAGGCAAAAGGGATTTTACTTTTCTACCGCGAATATGAGAAATTTTCTGTGTCATTGGCAGAAAATAACAAATGTTCTTCTCGATCATGTCTTTTGCTAATGCCTTCTCGTTACGACTCTTGGTATGAGCAACCCACCAAGAACCTTCAAAGTCTTTAATAGGCTTTGAAACGGGCCAGATGATAGGGGGATTATCACTTGTTTTGAGCAAGACTTTACTCCTGGTTTAAGCTTTAACTATCTTATTTTTTCCGCCGCGTACCTTTGCTGTCGCATTGCGTGTATCTACGACCAGCTTGGAATTCTTGACTATCATATTATAATCATAATCGCTGTGGTCGGTTGAGATAAGAACGCAATCATAATTTTTAATCATTGTAGCGGATAACTTTTTACTGGTCATGCCAAGATCATGTTGACGTTGTTTGTGTGTCTTGGGGATATATGGATCATTATAATCCACCTTGGCACCATATTCTCGCAGCAGTTCGATAAGCTCTATTGACGGTGATTCGCGCAGGTCATCTATGTCTTTTTTATAGGCTAATCCAAGAACAAGCACTTTTGAACCCTTAAGACTTTTCTTGTGCTGATTTAGTGCTTCCATTATTTTGGTAATTACATAGTGGGGCATATTAGTATTGATCTCGCCTGCCAGCTCAATGAATCTTGTTGGCATACCATATTGACGTGCCTTCCAGGTAAGATAAAACGGGTCGATCGGGATGCAGTGCCCACCGAGCCCAGGGCCGGGATAGAATGGTTTAAAGCCAAAGGGCTTGGTACTGGCTGCACGGATAACCTCCCAGACATCGATACCCATCCTGTCGAATACCATCTTCAGCTCATTGACCATAGCTATATTTATGCAGCGATAAACATTTTCTACAATCTTCGCCGCTTCTGCTGCTTCTAAGCTTGAGACCGACACCATCGTATCAATCGCACATTCATAAATTTGCTTGGCTATGTTGAGACATTTGTTGGTGTACCCGCCCACCACCTTAGGGATTGTCTTGGTAGTGAAGTCTTTGTTACCTGGGTCTTCTCGTTCCGGTGAATAGGCAAGGAAGAAATCTTTACCTGCTTTTAGCCCGCTTTTTTCAAGTATTGGAACGACTAATTCTCTTGTTGTGCCCGGATATGTTGTGCTCTCAAAGGCGATGAGTTGATCTTTCCTCATATACTTAGCGATAGTTTCACTGCTTTTTATTACAAATTGCATGTCAGGTTCACGATTTTCCGTAAGTGGCGTAGGCACACAAACTAAAACAGCATCCACGGTTTTAAGCTGAGACATGTTCGTAGTGGCCTTAAACTTCCCGGAAGCAACCATTTTCTTGACCTGGCTGTGGGGGATATGCTTAATTATACTTTTGCCTGAGTTGAGAATTTTCACCTTCTTTTCGTCAATATCGAACCCCTTGACCTTGAGCCCTGCATTAATGAATTCTCTAACTAAAGGCAGGCCTACATAACCAAGGCCAAGAACGCCGATAACTGCTTTTTTCTCTTTGATCTTTTGTTCAAGGGCTATCATCAAATCTCCTAAAAATTCGCAATAATATTCCGAAATTTATTACTTTTTATCGGGCGATAAAACCTCTTCTTTGGGCTAAAGCAGGCTAAATCTATAGTCGATAATCCTTAAATAGAAGCAGCAATATACCTTTATATCGCCTTAAAGTCAAAGTATTTAGCTCTGAAAGGCGGATTAATTGGCCATTGACCGCTGCTTTTACTGACGTTATCATTAATCCATTATTATAAATATTATTATTAAGTTTCAGATATGACAAAAAAAATAGCTACTTCTGGCAAAAAATTTAATATTTTATTTACATGTATTGGCAGGCGTGTTTCGCTCTTAAAGAGCTTTAAAAGCGCAGCCGGGAGAATGGGCTTAACTACTGAAATTATTGGCACTGAAAGGACTCAGTTGAGCCCTGCTTTACAACTATGTGATTATAAGTATATTGTTAATGGTGTAAAGCATGCCGGGTATGTCACCCAACTTCTTGAGATTGTAAAGAAAAAGAAAGTAAAATTACTTGTGCCGACTGTAGATCTTGACTTAAAGGTTCTGGCGAAAAATAAGCAAAAGTTTAAAGAGCTTGGATGTTTGGTTTTAGTGTCAGATCCTAAGGTCATAGATGTCTGTCAGGATAAGAGAAAAACATATCGGTTTATGATTCAAAATGGCTTCGATACTCCAGTTACAATAACTGCCGGGAAAGCCCTTGAAGAGCAAAAGTTCAATGGCCCCTATTTTATAAAGCCGTGGGATGGATATGCAAGCAGGGGAGCCGCAAAAGTTAAAAGCAGGGATGAATTAGTTTTTTATGCGAACACTATCCCCAATCCTATATGTCAGGAGCTGATAATAGGTACAGAATATACATGCGATGTTTATGTTGGTTTTGACATGAAAGCAAAATGTGTTGTGCCGCGCAAGAGAATTGAAGTAAGAGCAGGGGAGGTTAGTAAAGCTAAGATCGAAAAAAACAAAAGAATAATGAGTAAAGCAGCTGAGCTTGTCGAAGCTCTTGGGGCGGGCCCTGGCGTTATTACTATACAACTTTTCCTGTCTAAGGGAGGCAGGATTGAATTTATCGAGATTAATCCGCGTTTTGGTGGAGGTGTGCCATTGTCTATCAAGGCTGGTGCGAATTTTCCGAAGTGGATATTACAGGAATTGACTGGTATAGAGCCTCGAGTTAAATTTGATAGTTACAAAAATGGATTAACTATGCTTAGATATGATTCTGAAGTCTGGATAGATTATTAAATTGAAATGATACAATGTTAACCGAAGTTAAAGAAGCTCTGAATAATATTGTAGGTAATGAAAGACCCTTAGGGTGGGTGATAAAATTTTGGCCTGTTTTTGTAGCCTCACTTATTTCTGCATTAGCCGCTACTGCTCTTTGTAAACAAATAGCTTTAAAATACGGCATTGTGGACAAACCTGATGACACCGTTAAAACTCATAAAGAGCCAATAGCATATCTGGGAGGCCTCGGGATGCTGGCAGGTTTGGCGGTTGGAATATTTGTTTCGATCTTTATTATCGAGCATGATCAAATGCCGAGAATTCTGAAATGGACATTTGGCATTCTTACAGGAGGTGCTATCGCATGCGGGGTGGGGTTGGCAGATGATATTCTTGATATTGAACCTTGGCAGAAAATTCTTGGGCAGATATGTGCGGCAGTGGTGCTTGTTATTGTAGGGGTTGTCCCGAATATTTCCGACATGGCAGCTTTTCTCCATTTACCAATTAGCGGATTATTTGAGAAGATCATACAGGCTGGGATTGTTATATTTTTCGTGCTTGGAGCGACGAATTCCCTTAACTTGCTTGATGGACTCGACGGATTGTGCGCCGGCGTTACTTCTATAATCTCCTTGGCTATGTTAGTACTATCAATACACTTGGCTACATGGGGATATAGTGATATAGGTGATCCCGTCAGGATCATTATTTGCTTGGGTATTGTAGGCGGAGCTTGTGGTTTCCTGCCGTTCAATCGGCATCCAGCTAAAATATTTATGGGCGATGCCGGCAGTATGCTTCTGGGATTTATAGTAGCTGCCTTGATGATGCTTTTTGCGGAAGATACACCAAGATGGTGGCTGGCTGCGATAGTCGTTTTTGGCTTGCCAATACTCGATACTGCAACGGCTTTAGCAAGGCGATTGCTGAATAAAAGACCGTTATTTATTTCAGACCGAGGCCATATCTACGACCAAATGATAGATAGGGGTATTCCTCTTAAAAAAACCGTCTTTTTTTGTTATGTACTCACTGCAGTTTTTGCATTCTTCGGTATTGTTATGGCCTTTACAACACAGATAAGAACAGTTCATGCAATATTGATTTATACAGGAATTTTTGCTATCGCTGGTTTGATAATCTGGGCCAAGGGCTACTTAAAAATGGAAGGCCTGAGAGGTAAAGTGCCGGACAAGGACAAAAAGCAGTAGCTCAAAATATCTAAATTTTTGCAATATCACTTAACCATGCGTTAAGAAGCTCTAATTCTTCAATACCTACTAAGGACATCTCAATAAGCTTTTGATAACATTTTTTCAAATTATCACCAATATTATCTATGCCACTTTGAAGATTGAGCTTACTTAGTTCATCGCAGATGCTTTTGTTATTTAAATATCCTGGTACCTCATCAGAAAAATCTCGCATAAGGTTATGCTCATTTCGCTCTTGACGCATTGTCGGCTCGCCAAAGTATATCAGCCAGTTATTTTCCCATGCAATCCGCTGAGCTACAAAACTTCGCCAAATATCTGTCATCCTGAATGAGCAGTATGCCGGTAAATAAAGCAATTTGTATGCGTCAGGCCACCATGTAGTATTTTGACTATTAAACGGGCACCATGTTTGATTTGACATTGCTACACTTCGGCCACTTTTAAAATTAACAGGCAGCGGCAGTATTAATCTATAAACCGCATCAACATCTGGATTCTCATCTGCTAAGTTTTGCTGGATAGGGCAGTCACAATCTTTAACTTCAAGGTTTTCGTATGGCGGTATTCCTTTGGTCAATTCGTCTAACACAAAACCTCTCGGCCAGACATTTTGCTCACTGAAATACTTATAGACATTCACCCAGCCCGGCTCTTCGCAGACCGCTGTTTTAAGCTGGCGGTTTCTTTGAGTCCAGAAACCATCCAACGGTATATTATCGTCATCTGTTTCGGTAATTATGGATGCTCCGGAAGCCATTGCCAAAAGATACCCAATATTTTTCCGGGCATAATGGCGAGCAGGGCACTTCTTTGCATATTCGAAACCCAATTGCCTTTGCCTT
>JANQHJ010000015.1 GCA_028282745.1 Sedimentisphaerales bacterium
TATGTTCGGCTGGCGACGGTGATGATACCGATTATGCAGGTGTTGGGGACGGAGCCGGATTCGACGATAATCGCATCGCATGAGTGGATGGGGATGCCGACGGCGCTGGCAGGATTGTGCGAGTATGAGAATAAATACAAGACAGTGTTCTATGCGCATGAAGTGGCAACAGTCAGGAAGATTCTGGAAGATCTGCCCGGGCACGACGCGGCGTTTTATAAAGCATTAAGTCATGCTAACGAGCAGGGAAAATATATCGCGGATGTTTTCGGTGACCAGGCTGGTTATTTCAAGCATCAGCTGGTCGAGGCGTCACAATATTGCGACGCAATATGCGCGGTGGGCGATTATACCGCGAAGGAATTAAGATTCCTGGCGAAGGGGTTCGAAGAGATAGATATTAAGGTGGTGTATAATGGAGTGCCGGCTTATGAAACTTCTATGGAGCAAAAAATTTACTCCAAAAACAAATTACAGCAGTATTGTGAGAATTTGCTGGGGTATAAGCCTGATTATATTTTCTCGCATGTGACGAGGTTAGTTACGAGTAAGGGATTGTGGCGGGATTTAGAAATTTTAGAATTGATAGACAAAAAGTTGCAGGAAGAAAACAAGCTCGGTGTGATGTATTTGCTTTCGACACAGGCGGCACAACGTCCGCCGGAGTATATAGTGAATATGGAGTCGGCTTATGGTTGGCCGGTTGCGCATCGCGAAGGCTGGCCTGATATGAACGGCGGAGAGACGGAATTCTACAGTTATGTTCAGAGGTTCAACGCGCGAAGCAGAAATGTGAAAGCAGTGTTCATTAATCAGTTCGGATTCGATCAGAAACTTTGCGGCGGGAACGTGCCGAAGGATACAAGCATTGTCGATCTGCGAAGGGGAACGGATGTCGAATTCGGACTCAGTACATACGAGCCATTCGGGATAAGCCATCTCGAACCACTGACGTACGGCGGGATATGTGTGCTGTCGAGTGTGTGCGGATGCGCGGGGCTGGTTAAAGATCAGGCTAATGAAGAAGAGCTGGGTAATGTGATCATCGCGGATTATGTTGAGCCGGCAGTAAAAGCGAATGATAATAATCCTATCGATGAAGCAGCACTTAGAAAAATAGAGCAGCCGATAGCAGAGGTTCTGGCTGATGAGATATGCGCACGGCTACCAAGGACTCAACATCAGGTGGCGGTGCTGATGAATAATGGTTATAAGCTCGCACAAAAGATGAGCTGGGAGACGGTGTTGAGCACTTATGTTTTGCCGACAATGGAGGCGGTGTTGCAGCAAGAAAGTTGCGGTAAGAATCTGAATTACCGGCTTGTATGAAAGAAACAGGCATATCAGAAAAATTCACAAGAGCATTCTTGACCGTGGTTTAGAAAAGGATTAATGTACCTCTATAATGTCAGAGCACGGTAAAACAATCATAGGTATCCTTGGCGGGATCGGATCGGGTAAGAGCGCGGTCGCGGGTGAGTTCGGTAAGCTCGGCTGTGCGGTTGTAGATGCCGATGAGATATCGCATGGACTTCTGAAAGAGAATAGGGTCAAGGAAAAGATTATTAATATCTTTGGCAAAAAGGTCATGGCTGACAGTCAAAATATCGACAGAGTAAAACTTGGCAGGATAGTTTTCTGTGACAGAGAGAGGCTTAAAGAGTTGACCGATATTCTGCACCCGCTGATCTCGGAGAGGATGCGTGAGCAGATCGAGCAATTTAACAGGGATGAAAATGTCAAAGCAATCGTTCTCGATGTGCCCCTTTTAATGGAGACAGGCTGGCACAGGGAATGTGACAGTTTGATATTTATAGAGTCGGATGAACAAAAGAGGCGGCAAAGAGCCTCAAAAAATGCCCATTTAGATGAAAATCAATTAAAAATGAGAGAAAATTTTCAAATTTCTCTGGACATAAAAGCCACGATAGCCGAAAATACCATCGATAACAATTCTGACATATCGGCGTTATCCAGACAAGTTGCCGAGCTTTTCCCAAAAATAGTTCAAAGCAACTAAGCTGGTAAATATTTCAGAACAATAGGCGTGGGCGAATTAAAATAATAATTCTCAGAAGGTTTTTTAACTAATTTCAGAGAACAAATCTGATCCTTACCTCTGCAGAATACTCAATTACAATCTAATATTTATTTTACTTAACAAGGAGCTATTATGGCTAAAGCCAAGAAGAGCACAGCCAAAAAGAAGACAAGGAAGGCTACTAAGAAAAAAGTCAAAGAAGAAGTGAGCGATGAACCACAAGTCGAAGGCGACGATAAGTCAACTGCTACAATGACCGAGGAAGAATCGACTCATGCCAAATATGAGCGAATTAAGAAAGGCCAGCTCTACTTGACAGACCTTCAGAAACTGGCGGTCAATGAGCTTCATGACGTCGCGAAAAAGGAAGGTATTACCGAATACAGCGCGATGAAGAAGCAGGATCTCATCTTTAAGATACTCAAAGAAAGAATACGCCAGAACGGTTTAATGTACGGCGAGGGCGTGCTGGAAGTGCTGCCTGACGGGTACGGTTTTCTGCGTAATCCGAGATATAATTACCTTTCATCTCCTGATGACATTTATGTTTCCCCGTCACAGATCAAGAGGTTCGGGCTTAGAACGGGTAATGTGGTTTCAGGTCAGATCAGGCCCCCGAAGGATTCGGAAAAGTACTTTGCCCTGCTGCGTGTCGAGGCTATTAATTTCCAGGATCCGGATATGCTCAGTGAGAAGGCGGTGTTCAGTGATTTAACACCTTTGCATCCGGAAGAAAGATTCATCATGGAGACCAAGGCCGAAGAGCTTGGTATGAGGATACTCGACATGGTGACACCTGTTGGTAAAGGTCAGCGTGGTTTGATCGTCGCACCGCCTCGAACAGGTAAGACAATTCTTCTTCAGAAATTAGCAAACGCTATCAGCACGAATTATCCCGATGTAAGATTAATCGTTCTGCTGATAGATGAGCGGCCTGAAGAAGTTACCGAGATGGAACGTAAGACGGCTGAGGATGTGGAAGTTATCAGCTCGACATTCGATGAGCCGGCAATGCGTCACTGCCAGGTCGCAGAGATCGTAATCGAAAAGGCAAAACGCCTGGTCGAGTACGGCGAGGATGTAGTTATCCTGCTGGACTCGATAACAAGACTGGCCCGTGCGTATAATACCGAGATGCCTCACTCAGGTAAAATCCTGACCGGTGGTGTCGATGCCGGTGCGATGCAGATGCCGAAGAAGTTCTTCGGTGCTGCGAGAAATGTCGAAGAAGGCGGCTCACTGACTATCTTTGCGACGGCGTTGATCGATACCGGCTCGAAGATGGACGAGGTTATTTTCGAAGAGTTCAAAGCAACGGGGAATATGGAAATCCACCTTGACAGGCGGCTGGTCGAAAGACGTGTGTATCCTGCTATCGATATCAGCCGAAGCGGTACCCGAAGGGAAGAGCTGCTGCTCGAGGAAAGAGAGCTTCAGCTTACTTACAGGCTGCGTAAAGTTCTCAGTGAGCTTAACCCGGTCGAGGCTATCGAACTGCTCAAGAACAGGTTGTCAAAATGCCGCAGTAACGCCGAATTTTTGATGACGATGAGCATTGACTAATAAAAATTAAAAATAAAAATGCTTTGTAGAAAAGAAGATTAAAGTCATTGCGAAGGAGCGATAGCGACTGTGGCAATCTTGATTTTCGAACGTTTAAGATTGCTTCGCTGCGCTCGCAATGACCTGATGTTACAACTTTTCTACGTGGAAAACCTCGCGTAAAACTCGAAGCTAAATATCGCAAAGCAACAGAGCAATAATTAGCAATCTGACTTGCAAAAGGGTTGCTTTACAAGAGTAAGCGATTAGATTATCATTAAACTCCGGTACAACTGGTATGTGCCGGAGTTTTTTCTTTATATAAAATTAACGAGGACGCTTAATGGCAGAGCAGCTTTCCAAGGTATATGAGCCGGCGACAATCGAGAAGCAATCGATGAGCATCTGGACGAAAGGTAAATACTTTCACCCGGAAGCGGATGGGAATCATGATAACTCCTACGCTATAGTTATCCCCCCGCCGAACGTAACGGCGGCTCTTCATTTAGGGCATGCTCTGAATAATACTCTTCAGGATATTATTATCCGCTATCAAAGGATGCTGGGCAAAAACACTATATGGATGCCTGGTACGGATCATGCCGGGATCGCGACCCAGACAGTAGTCGAGAAAAGAATCCTGGCGGAAGAAAACAGGCGAAGGATAGACTTTGAGCGTGATGAATTTGTAGGCAGAGTTCAGGCGTGGAAAGATGAGTACGAGGCAAGAATTCTCGGTCAGTTAAAGGCAATGGGATGCAGCTGTGACTGGGAGCGGACACGGTTTACGATGGATGAGGTTTGCGCCAAGGCGGTGCGGGCGAATTTCTTTAAGCTATTCAAGGACGGATTGATCTATCGCGGCAAGAGATTAGTGAACTGGGATCCTGCTACGCAGACAGTATTAGCAGATGATGAAGTTGAGCATCAGGAGATCAACGGGCACTTCTGGTATTTGAAGTACCCACTGGTAGAAAAAGTTGGGGACATTGAACATGTAACTGTAGCGACGACTCGGCCTGAGACGATGCTGGGTGATACGGCTGTGGCGATGAACCCAAGAGATTCACGGGCAGAAGCATTAGTCGGCAAGCAGGTTCGGCTGCCGATAGTGGGCAGGCTGATTCCAATAATCGCCGATGAGCATGTTGTATTGCCTGATCCTGAGAGTGATGATGAGAAGGCAAAATTCTCGACCGGCTTTTTGAAGGTGACGCCAGCTCATGATCCTGATGACTGGGCGATAGGCCAACGCCATGAACTGCCGGTGATAAACGTAATGGCACCGGATGGATCTATCAGTGATCAGTACGGCTGGGAGGATGCCGATGAGGATGCCGAGTTTTTACTTGGCATGGATAGATACGAAGCAAGAGAGGCTATAGTTGACTGGTTCAGAGGTGAGAATCTTTTAGCGGAGGTTCGTGAATATGTTCATGAGGTCGGGCACAGTTATCGCAGCCATGTTCCAATTGAGCCTTATTTATCCGACCAATGGTATATCGCGGTTAAAAAACCTATTTCGTCGCTAGTTGCTTGTCGCTCGTCACTCGCAGGAGGCTTTATTGAAAATACCGACGTTCCTGAAAATTCTTTAGCTGGTTTGGCACTTAAACCACTTCTCGATGGAAGATTAAAGTTTATTCCTGAAAGATATGCCAAAACTTATCAGAGCTGGCTTGAGAATCTTCGTGACTGGCCTATCAGCAGGCAACTCTGGTGGGGGCACAGGATACCAATATGGGGACAGATCGAAGAAGGTGAAATTCAACTTTCCAAAGAAATAATTCAGCTAAAGGAATCCGGCAGAATAGCTGTAAACTTATTCCGCGAACAAACTTATATCTGTATTAATAAAGCTGGGGATAATGAGGCAATTGCGACGGTAGAAAAAAACGGATTTACTCAAGACCAAGATGTTCTCGATACGTGGTTCAGTTCGGCGTTGTGGCCATTCAGTACGATGGGCTGGCCTGGGGAGACGGATGAGCTGAAGACATTCTATCCGGGCAATATGCTTTGCACCGCCCGTGAGATCATTACTCTTTGGGTATCACGAATGGTTATGATGGGGCAATACTGTGTTGGGGATATACCGTTTAGCGATGTTTATATTCACGCGATGATACAGGACGGTCAGGGCAGGAAGATGTCCAAGAGTCTCGGCAACGGGATTGATCCTTTGATAGCAATCGATTCGCACGGTGCAGACGCTATGCGGTTTACGCTGTCGAGTATGACGACCGAGACTCAGGATGTACGCATGCCTGTTTCCGAGATGGAACTGCCGGACGGGCGAAAGGTTAATACGAGTCCTAAGTTCGATACCGGCAGGAATTTCTGCAATAAGCTCTGGAACGCGTCGCGATTCGCTATGATGAATCTAGAAGGAACGGATGCGAGTGAATTCGATAAAGACAAATTGAGGCTCGAAGATAAGTGGATACTATCAAGGTTAGCTCGGACAATCGAGCATACAAATGAGTGTCTTGATGGATATAAATTCAGTGAGCCTATTAATAACCTGTATAAATTCTTCTGGAATGATCTTTGTGACTGGTACCTTGAATGGGCCAAGCCTCGAATGAACGATGCCGTGCAGAAATCGATAGCCCAGAATGTTTTAGCGTTTGTTCTGGATCAGACTCTACGTCTGCTGCATCCGTTCATACCGTTTATTACAGAGGGGATATTCGGGAAGCTAAATGAGATAGTACCAAATCGAGGTTTGGCTGGGATAGTGGAGTTAGAAAGATCAGAGGCTTTGATAATTGCGAAGTGGCCGGGCGAGATAAATGAATGTAAAGACGACGAAGCACAAGTGAATATCGAGCATATCCAGACTGCTATCAGGACTATAAGGGATATGCGGAGTAAGTATAATATTGCTCCGAGTGAAAAGATGGCGGCGTCGGCAGCAGTCGGGCAAGAGATAGCTGGGGTATTGAATGATAATAGCAGCCTGGTATGTGAGTTGGCTGGGCTTGAATCGTTCGAGGCTGGTGCAGGAATTGAGAAGCCGGAGAACGCGGCGGCGGCTATTGTTGAGCAGATGCAGATTTATCTGCATAACGCAATCGACCCGAAAGCAGAGTTAGAACGCTTGAATAAACAGAAAGAACAAGTTATAAAAGGTAAAAAGGCAGTTGAGGCAAAGCTGGCTAATGAAAATTTTGTTAATAAGGCCAAGCCGGAGGTCGTCGAACAATCACGGCAGAAACTGAACGAATTGAATCAGCAGCTTGAGGCTATTGAGAAACATATAGCAGAATTGCAAGGGTAAGTAAACGAGAAGACAATGGAAATTCCGGTCGAATTATCACGAATAATTATTAACGAGACATCCGATCAACAGGTGGTCTTTCTGAAGGAAAAAGAAGGAGAGCGGATGTTCCCGATTGTAATAGGTATCGTGGAAATATTCGCGATAGACCGCAGGCTAAAAGGTATTAAGCCGCCGAGGCCTATGACACATGACCTGCTGGAGCAAATATTAAATTCGCTCGACGCAAATATAGAAAAGGTTGTGATAGATGATCTTAAGCATCATACCTTTTACGCAAAGATATACCTGAGAAATAACGGGCAGGTTTTGAAAATCGATTCACGCCCTTCCGATGCGCTGGCATTATGTGTCGCTACTGATGCCCCGATTTTTGTTGAGGAGCATGTTTTCGACATTGCATCTCAGTGAGAAAAACCGCCAATATCATCAAACCAACTCCCACACAAAGCATGCTATCTGCGACATTAAAAGCCGGCCAGTGTTTGCCGGGCCAATATACAACATCGATAAAATCCCGGACGAGGCCGTTGTTGAAAAGTCTGTCATAAAGATTGCCGAAGATTCCGCCCGTTAAAAGGGCCATTGAAACTGTTACAAGTTTTTGTGTGGTTCTGCCAAACATAAAAGAGGCGATAACCGCTACAAAAGCAACGGCTGAGATGGTGGTCAACAACCAGGTTCGGCCTGCAAAGAGATTGAAGGCAGCGCCGTCGTTTTCTACTGAGACGATGTTAAAGAAACCGTCAATAACAACTATAGCTCCTTTTTTTTCGACCTGATCGAAAGCTATAGATTTGGTCAATAGATCGGCAGCGATGCCCAAGATGACTATAATAAAAAATATAACCTGCAGCTTTGCAGGCGGCAGTAATGATCTTATCGAAGCCTTTACAGGTTCGGCTGGAGTGTTGTTATTATCTTTTGGATTTGTCATAATACCATCGGTGTATTATTGTGCCCTGTATTTTGCTATGAGGTTTCTCAGTTCGTCAGCTCTTGACTGATCGGGATTTATCTGTAGTGAAGCACGCCAATGCGAGATAGCTTTTTCTTTAAGACTGTCGTCAGCCATACCGGCGTCGAGCTTGCTCTGGATGATATAAGCGACGCCGAGGCCCCGTTGGGCCTCCCAGTCCTGATCGTCAATGCTTATTGCACGGGAATAATTCTCGATGGCACTTGCGACCATGTCGTCGCCCTGCTGCCTCAAAGCTTCAAGATTTTCAGAGTTGACATCACCATTATCGAGGGCTTCTTTGTAAGCTCTGGCAGCTTTTTCGTAGAAGAGCAGGTAGCAATAGCCGAGGTGGTTATAAGCTTTTCCAAAATTCCGGTTAATAACAATGGCTGAATTTAAAAGCTCCTTGGCAGGCTCATCGCGTTTTGTTTTGAGGTAAGCGACGGCAAGAGAGACCATAATGTCGGGATTTTTGCTATCAATTTCGAGAGCCCTCTTGTAATAAGTAACAGCTTGTTCGTGATCGTTTTTCGACTGGTATATTTCACCCATCAACCTTTGAAGCGCGGTAACATTGGGATCGATCTGTTCGGCGCGTCGGCCGTAAATTAAAGCGTCGTCATATTGCTCGAGTTCGGTGTAGCATTGGGCAGTATTGTAATGGGCCTCGAA
The DNA here is from genome assembly GCA_028282745.1 of Sedimentisphaerales bacterium. Classification (GTDB taxonomy): domain Bacteria; phylum Planctomycetota; class Phycisphaerae; order Sedimentisphaerales; family Anaerobacaceae; genus JANQHJ01. The sequence continues at coordinate 8,500 of JANQHJ010000015.1, forward strand.
GTGTTCAGGCTGGAGTTCGCAAGCGTGGGTATAAGATCTGACGGCGTCAGCAAATCTCTGCATTACCTGGTAAACCTTGCCGAGGTTAAAGAAATCATGGAAAGAAAATTCATTGAGCAGGGTAGCCCTTTCGTAAGCAATTGAGGCGTTTTCGTAATCACGCTGCTGCTGGTAGATGTCACCTTTCAAGGAATGGGCCTGGGAGAAAGCTTCATTCTTTTTTATAGCTTTGTCGAGTTTTGATATTGCCTGATCGGTTTGACGCTGTTCCCTTAGCACAATTGCATCTATATAAAGGTCAACGGGTGAGTTTCCACCGCCTACCCTGCCTTGACATCCGGTGAATATCGAGAGAATGACCGAGGCTAAAACTATTTTAGAAATAAGGCTTACGCCTCTTTTTGTGTACATATTCGAATCCTTTCGGTACAGAGCGGGCTAAGCAGCCCTGACTTAATGAACACAATCACATCAGCAAGTTATTATAACAACACAGCTTAAATGGTCAAAGGGTTTCAGCCCAGAAGATAACAAGTTGTTATCTTCGGTATTAAAAACTTTGACATATCGGCTATAACTATATATCATATTTCGCCATTTCAACCTGTTTTCTGTAAAATATTTGGTTAAAATGCAGCGTATTATAGGGCAAAAAATTTTACGAGGCTCTGCCTCGTTTGTTTTTAAGTAAGAAAGGCAATTAAAATATGGCAGAAAAAACAACGAAACTCGACGTAAGACCAACAATGCTTATTATCAGAGACGGCTGGGGCCATAATCCTAATTCCTGCGAAGATGAGAACAACTCAATCAAAGTGGCGGATACACCGGTTGATGATATGCTAATGAGTGAGTATCCGAATTGCCTGATTACAAGCTGCGGCCGGGCTGTTGGTCTGCCGAAGGGTACTATGGGCAACAGCGAGGTCGGTCACCAGAATATCGGGGCAGGCAGGTGTGTGCCGCAGGAATCAGTCAGGTTGAGTATGGCTATCGAGGACGGTTCTTTTTTCGAGAATGAAGTATTTTTGAAGCTGATCGAAAATCTCAAGGAAAGCAACGGCAGGCTTCATTTAATGGGGCTTTGCAGTGACATTGGGGTTCATTCGCTGCTTGGTCATCTTTACGGTTTACTGGAGCTTGCCAAGAGATATAATATCGAAAATACATTTATCCACGCTTTTACCGACGGTCGAGACTCACCGCCGGATAGTGGTGCCGGTTACCTTGACGCGATTGAGAAAAAGGCTCAGGAGATTGGAACTGGAAAAATAGCTACTATTATGGGCAGGTTCTACGCTATGGACCGCGACAGCAGGTGGGAGAGAGTACAGAAGGCTTATGAATGCCTGCGGTTCGGAAAAGGCAGCAAATCCAAAAGCTCGGCTGAAGCTATTGCAGAGAGTTATGCAAACGAGATCACCGATGAATTTATCGAGCCGACAGCGATCGTAAATGATGAAAACGAGCCTATCGGCTGTGTAGAGGATGGCGACGCGGTAATCTTCTTTAACTTCCGCGGTGACAGGCCCCGCGAAATCAGCAGAGCTTTTGTGGAAGATGATTTCAAGGAATTTAACAGAACGCTTAAGCCTCAAATTCAATACGCCTGTATGACTGAGTACGATGCTACTTTGCCAGCCAGCGTTGCTTTTCCGAAACCGCCTAAGATGAAAAATATTCTCGGAGCCTATTGGAGCTCGCTGGGATTGAAGCAGTTTCGATGTGCGGAGACGGAAAAATACGCTCATGTCACGTTCTTCTTTAATGACTATACAGAGAAACCTTTCGAAGGTGAGGACAGGCAGATCGTACCGTCGCCAAGAGTTCGTACTTATGACCTAAAGCCGGAAATGAGCGCTTATGAGGTTACAGATGTGGCGCTTGAAAGGCTGGAGTCGGATAAATACGACGTTATAGTAATGAACTTTGCCAATCCAGATATGGTCGGTCATACGGGATTTATCGAGGCATCAACAAAAGCCGCTACAGCAGTTGACGAATGCGTCGGCAAAATCCTCGATAAACTAAAATCGATGGGCGGCTCGGCGATCATTACCGCTGATCACGGTAACTTCGAGAGAATGGCAGAGCCGGAAGACCCGGAAAAACCCCATACAGCACATACGGTCGGGGATGTTCCGCTTATTATATTTGATGAGCGGTTGAAAGACTGCAAGCTGCGCGAAGGCGGGACGTTGGCTGATATTGGACCGACGATGCTTGAGATAATGGGATTGGCCCAGCCACAAGAGATGACGGGTAAGAGCCTTATAGTTCGTTAATCTCGATATTTTTTTTACGAATTAATGATCGATGACAATAAAACAAAGACCAACTTGTTTTATTATCGCAGGACCAAATGGAGCTGGTAAAACTACTTTCGCATTACGTTATTTGCCAACAGTAGCCGATTGTCGCAATTTTGTTAATGCCGATCTAATTGCGCATGGACTTTCACCTTTTGATTCCTTGTCAGTCCAATATGAAGCTGGCCGCATATTTCTCCGTGAAATCCATTCTAATATTGCTAAAAGAGTTGATTTTGCATTCGAAACTACTTTAGCCGGGCACAGCCTAAAAAATCTTTTTAAAAAATTAAGGCAAGACGGCTGGAAGCTGGTTCTATTCTTCCTGTGGATTCCAGATGCTGACTTCTCCAAAAATCGAATTCAAGAACGAGTCAAAACCGGCGGACATGGTATTCCAGAAACAACTATATATCGCCGCTTCGGCCGTGTGATGCACAATTTTATTGATATTTATGTGCATTTGTGTGATAATACTGTCTGTTATGATAATTCGGGATCAGAACCTGTTCTTGTTTTTGAGCAGGAAAAAAAGGATTGTTTAATTTACAATCACGATGTTTATAATACAATTTTAAGATATTCAGATGATATATCGAAAACCCAGTAAACTCGCCAAGGACGCAGAGAAATGCCTAAAGCAAGCGGTTCGTGATGAGTTCCAGCGAAAAGCATTGCTTGGACAATATGTTATTATTAAGCAAAACGGCAAGGCTCGCCGTATCCCCGCGAAACAGGCATTGAAAAGCAGCAAATCAAAATGATTTTCCATGCAGTTTTTTTTATAATACCAAATCGCAAATCCACGTCTTCAGCGAAATGCTGGAATTTTCTCAAAAAATGAATAAAATGAGAAGCTATGAGTAAGATACAAGTACTTGACCAGAATATGATAAATATAATTGCCGCCGGTGAGGTTATCGAACGCCCGGCGAGTGTGGTCAAGGAATTAACAGAAAACAGTATCGATTCCGGCGCGACGCAGATCGATATAAAAATAGAGGCGGGCGGGACAAAGCTCATATCCATTGCAGATAACGGCTGTGGTATGGAAGCGGATGATCTTGAACGGGCATTCGAGCCGCACGCGACCAGTAAAATAAAGGTAAGTGACGACCTCAATTCCATCGCCACTTTGGGATTCCGAGGTGAGGCATTGGCAAGTATCGCTTCGGTGGCAAGCGTTAAGGCGGTGAGCAGGATCAAAGAAAGCGATTCCGGTAACCGCGTTGAGATAGATTGCGGAGATAATCCTGGTGCTAAGCCCTGCAGCGCTGATGTCGGAACGATAATTGAGGTGCGGGATCTGTTCTATAAGATGCCGGCAAGGCGGAAATTTCTGCGTACCGTCAATACGGAAATGAGCCATATTACCGAGCAATTCATACGGATAGCTTTGGCAAATATTCATCTGGGCTTTACACTTTGTCATAACGGGCGGGAAATATATAGCCTTTCGGCGGATCAGTCTATTCGTGAGCGAGTGGCGATGTTATTTTCGGAGGATATCGCGCAGGGGCTAATCCAGACAGAGAGCAATGAAAAGAATATGAATATATTCGCTCTGCTGGGGCGGCCTGATATATCGAAAACAAATAATAAGCTTCAGTATGTATTTTTGAACGGAAGGTTCATTAGAGATAAATTCATTTCACATGCGATGAGGGAAGCTTATCGCAGCTTTCTCGAATCGGATAGATACGGGGTGGTGTTTTTATATATAAAGATGCCGTTCGAAGATTATGATGTGAATGTCCATCCGACAAAAACAGAGGTGAGATTTTATAACGCCAATCTCGTACACTCACAGGTTTTAGCGGTACTAAGAGAAAAGCTGATGGGCAGCGACCATACGGTTGGAAAGATACCGACAGGCAATGTACCAATCGAAAGCACACAGGCCCGGACATCTAAAGGTGAGCATAAGCAAAGGATCAATGACGCGATGGCGGACTTTTTCAAAAAGCACCGCCCTGCCCAGAAACAAAGCGATTTTAATTTTTCTGCTCCTCGCTTAGCTGCTACAGTTCCACAAGTTAGCAATGCCGAAAAACCGGAGCCTTTGCATCAGCAGCAGGATGTACAGGTTAATTTGCCGCAGCGACAGTACCTGCAGATACATGACAGTTATATTGTGACACAGACGAAACAAGGATTCGAAATAGTAGATCAACACGCGTTACATGAGAGGATACTTTATAATAAGCTCAAACAAAGAGTGACCGAAGCGGGATTGCAGTCGCAGAAGTTGTTGCTGCCGGAAAGTTTTCAGGCGACGGTTCAGCAAACGGCTGCTTTCAGTGAGTTTACAGAGATAATTGAAAAACTCGGGCTGGAGGTAGTATCGTGGGGACCTAAGACTTTGGCGGTACAGTCGTTTCCGATATTGTTAGCCAAAGCTAATCCAGTCGAGTTCGTGCAGGACATGCTCGATGTTCTCGCTGATAAGGGGAAAGGATTCGATGCGGAGCAGCTGCTTGATGAGGTGATAAATATGGCAGCATGCAAGGCGGCAATCAAGGCCGGTGACAAACTTAATGAGGCTGAGATAGAACAATTACTCGCTGACAGAGACAATTGTCCGCTGTCAGGCAGATGCGCACACGGCAGGCCGACTTCAATCAATTTCACTATATCAGAGCTTGAGAAGCAGTTCAAAAGAACCTGATGATATGAAAAATAAGGCCTATATTTTTTATCTTATTCTTATTGTATCGGCATTGGCACTAATGGCTGTCATAATGAAAGGCCGGACAGTAGAGATTTTAGATCATGTCAATTTCGAGCAAGAGCCAAAAGTGGCAGAAAATCATAGTCCACAACGAATAGTTTCATTGGCTCCTAATATTACGGAGATACTTTTTGAGCTTGGGCTGGGTGAAAGAGTTGTCGCGGTGTCAAGTGACAGTGACTGGCCCGTGGAGGCAAAGCAAAAGAAGAAAGTAGGCTCGTTCTGGCAGCCCAACATTGAATCAATATTAGCGGCTAAGCCTGACTTGATTGTATCGCTCATCAATGAAAGACAAAACTCAGTTGGGCAAAGCCTGAAAAATTCAGGCTATGACGTTTTAAGTTTGAAACTTGAGAAGCTGGAAGAACTTTTTCCGGCAATCGAGAAAACGGGCTTAAAAACAAATAGCTCAAAAGAAGCAAAAGAGCTTATTGAAAGAATAGAAAACGAATTAGCCGGTATCCAAAAAAAGCTGGGTAATTGTGAAAAAGTGAAAGTACTCTGGAGTATTCAAAATGAGCCGCTGCGTGTAGTCGGCAGAAAGACCTTTATTAATGATATTATTGAATTGGCAGGTGGAGTTAACGCTATTGGCTTTACAATACAACAATATCCGCCAATAAGCAGTGAACAAGTTATTGCTTGCTCTGCTGATGTGATAGTCCAGCCGGTATCCGCCAAAGAGATAGCAGAAAAACAACAGAATGTCGCGATGGCTTTCTGGAGTAAATGGCCAAACCTGCCGGCAGTGAAAAACAAAAGGATACATCTAATAGATGCGGATATAAGTCACAGGTTAGGGCCAAGATTTGTTATGGGTGTAGAGATCGTTGCCCGGATTCTACATCCGGAAAGATTCGAAGGCAAGGGGCAGTAGAGATGACAGAGCAGGCATTACTTTCCTGGAGCGGCGGTAAAGACAGCGCGATGTCTCTTTATGTCATGCAGGAAAAAATGGGTATTCGAGCAGCCGCCTTGCTTAGCACTATCTGTGCCGAGAACAGCAGCAGCTTTATGAATAATGTCGAAGAAGCCCTGCTCGAACAACAGGCGCAATTTACAGGCATCGCTATAGAAAAGATATATGTATCTAAAGATGAGCCTAATGAGTATTATGAACAGAAGATGCGGACTTTATTATCAAAATATATGTCGCAGGGAATCAATAAAGTTGCCTTTGGTGATATATTCCTTGAAGAGTTGAGAGAAAACCGCCAGAACAAGCTCAATCAAATCGGAGCTGAGGCTATTTTCCCCTTATGGCAAAAGGATACGAGGTGGTTAGCAGAGGAATTCATAGGCCTTGGTTTTAAGGCTGTTGTGACTTGCATTGACACTAACTATCTGAACAAAGAATTTGTCGGCAGAGATTACGATAGCAGCTTTTTGAGTGAATTACCTGATTGTGTGGATAAATGCGGCGAGAATGGAGAATTCCATACATTTGTATATTCAGGGCCGATCTTTAAACAGGATATTTTGTTCGAAAAAGGCAGAGAGTTTGAAAAATTCGAGCATTTTTATTATTGTGATCTGCAGCCAGTAGTCACTGTTGAATCTGAAAGCTTATACAATAAGGCATGATATTAAAATGTTGACAGTAAAGAACCTAATGACAAAAGTAATCATCTGCGTATTGGTGCTTTTGATCGTTTGTTCTGTCAGTACACTTCTTGGTACGGAAAAGATCTCCATAGCGGAAGTTTTCAAGGGACCAGGCGATGCTCCGGGTGACAATATTCATTACGAAATATTTATGTACAGGCTAAAGCGAATAATCGTCGCTGCATTAGTAGGTGCGGGATTAGCCGGTGCCGGTGTAATATTCCAGGTTCTTCTTCGTAATC
>JANQHJ010000045.1 GCA_028282745.1 Sedimentisphaerales bacterium
TGCTCATTCTCTGGTACCTTCTCCGTTTACATGCCGAGACTTTTTTTATATCGCTGGATCTCAAGTACCATCTCCGCTACCGCTTTCTTCAGGCTGGCGTTTTCATGCTTAAGACCTCGGACCTCATCACTGGTTGCATCCCGCAATATTGCTTTAGTCAAACTGTTTTTACCTGCTTCCAAGAATGATTTGGACCACTTATAATGAACCGAAGCCCTTCAAGCACAATTTTGATCTTCTCATCTGCAGAAAACTTCCTGCGAGTTGCCTTTCTGATCCGCTTTACTACATCCTTTGACTTTGCCATTTCAAGCTCCTTTCAGGCCCGAGGGACCAATTATGGGAACTGAAATCATCTGATTTGCACCCCGAAAACTATTCCATATTTAGTGAAAGTGTAACGGACACGTTTTACTCTTAAAAACATCTCAATTGCTACAATCCAAGTGATGGCTCGTCGGCAATCCAGTTCGCAACGTCATTACCATATTCACTGTTATCATCTCTATGGAGAGCATCACCTTGACCATCAGCAGTCTTCGGCCAGGGCAGAGCATCTTTGTAGTTCACATAATCTACTCGGTAATATGAAAAGCTATCATCAGGCTCCGGTTCGCCCGGCATTGATAGCTCAAGTTTTTCACCTGCGTTATCGAGTTTACCGTCATAAGGACCAAATATTCTAATATCATGCGCAATATCATACCGACTTGCATATCTGGCACGGAACGCATTTGGGTCGTCACGAGTGATTAAAATAACTTCATCCACAGCAAGTGTTATTGTAAGGCCGGGGAAATCATAATCAACACCATTAGTAAATGCCCAGTGATTATCCGGATTATATGGGTCATATAGCTGAACAGCACTACCCGATACATTTTTTAGCTCGATGTACTCGGCCACCGAATCCAATTCAGGGCTATTGTATAGAATTTCTGTTATTACAACCGGCCCAACTATTGGGTTATTATTCGCTGCTCCCCTAGAAGGCTCGGTTACAACAAAATCAACATCATAACCACTAAGTGCACTCTTAGTGTATCTACTAAATGTCTTCTCTTTTCTGGATGCGTAGAAATCCTGCTTGGTTTGGAATCCACCGGTAATCACTCCACCAGAACCGCTTGTCAGATAAACCTGCTCACCATGCTCGCTAAGACCGAATGTATCTAACGATGACGGTGATGAATCATTTTGGAAATCAGCCGTTGCGGTAAAGACCACATACCCACCAGCAGGAATAGTAGCTCTCGAATCACCAGGACCGACCACATACTTTTTATAGTCACTTGATTTATCAGAAAGGTACCAGCCGCTGATATTGACAGAGCTACCAGTGGTATTATGTAGTTCTATCCAGTCGCCATCTGCTAAGTCAGTGTGAGTTAATACTTCATTTATAACAACATCCCCTGGTAAAGCAAGTGGAACTGCGTCTGTAGCTGAAGGGCTGCCCTGCTTTAAATAGCTTGGCCGCCATGAAGCTTTCTTGTCCCATGAATCCAAATCTGAATTATTAGCATCTACGATCACAAGCGAGAAACCGTCACCATCTGTTAACGAATACCAGGAATCTTTAAAATCAAATTCTAAAACTGTACTGTTAGTACTATCTTCAAGTTTAATTTCTTCGCCTGAATTACTTAGATATCCTGAATAATTACCATCAGCGATAGTCATGCCTGAAGTATTGTATCGTTCATCAAATGCTGTTTGATTTTTCACAACTATAACAGATTGCCCTGCTGCTAAAGAATTGCCAGGCCAGGATGCAGTAAAGTCATAATATATACCATTTGTAAATTTCAGGCCGTTCAGTGAAACCGAAAATGTCCCAATATTGGTCAGTTCGATAAATTCATATTCTTCCTCGTTATACGATCCACCGGATTCGGGGTGATACATTATTTCCGAGATGCGAATATATTGCTGCTGGCTGCTCGGGCTGCCCGAATATGTAAGGGTATCTATTAATGTACCGGCTTTATCATAAAGATACACTGTCTCGCCCCAACTGGAGAGATGCCCTTTATAACTCTGCTGTACCAGCAATCCTTCGCCGCCAGTTGGTGATGTTGTTCTGGCTCTAAATGCTACAGAGCTTGGCGTTACATACAATGAACTGCCGGAGCGAATTACCGTTCCCGCTATAAAGTCATGCTCAACACCGCCGGTTAGATACCAGCCGGAAATATCGACGGCATACGTATTTGAGTTGTAAAGTGCGATATATTCCTGGTCCTGATTACCGGATGAAGGATTATAATCATAACTGTTAAAATCAACCGTAGCGCTGCCCGGCTGGGCATTAGGGATTTCAGCAGAGAATGGATCAGGATCCCCTGGCTGGGATGTGTAACTTCCTGCGTTATCCACATTATGAGTAATATATAAATGATCCCTTCTGACATCAAGGTAATCATTTTTCATAATATCCATCGCCTGTTGAAGTGTTTGTTGAGTACCACCATAATGTCCCCACTTTGCACGGTCCAAAATTACATCGTCATTCAATAAGATCCAAAATTCGTCGAGACGATTCTCAAAATACAGATCATTGTAATCAGTACCTGGTGCTTGCAGCATTTGGTCCATAATTGTACGCATACGTCGCTGATACATCTCGTAAAATTCCGGAGTTCTTAGAAGAGCGTCAGTCAAATGATTCCAGCCCCTGTTTTCCTTAGTCACAGAAGTGCCGCATTTAGGATGAGATGGCTTGATATATCCCCCGCCATAATTGTAATAGTCCAAATCGGCCCAGATACCATCATGAAAACTGCTATTTGCAGTCATCCAATGGCTGCCGAAAGTCAAATCAAGATCCCACGGCATATAGAACCACTCGCCGGTACCTTCGGAATCTCTATAGAGATAATAGTTCTTCTGTGTATCATCATTATGTTGGAGAATCACAGAAGCTGTCAGAAAATTCAGGGTCATGGGAATATTAATATTATCAAAGATATAGTTTTTCCACACCTCGGTGCCGGGATCAATCGCATTGACCAAAACACTCATATCGGCCTTACCCGCCTCCCATTTACGGGTTTTCTTTTCCCCACCCGTGCTGCTTAAATTACCACCCATTTTATACAAAGCACCTCTCGGATCCAGGCCTTCTCTTTCGAGCAACTCTTCCTCGGGCTCTTCAATAAAAGCATAAACCCCCATAAATGCAGCATTTCGCTGGCCACGCATTGGAAAAGAAATACAGCCAGGTGTACCTGTAAGATCAAACACTTCGAATGACAAAAACTGACGCACATACGATTTATCACTAAAGGTGCTATTCAAGTTAAACTCATTAACACGCCCGAAATCGTCATCATAGCGAAATTTCTCTCCATGGTTGAAATTAAATTTAAAATGTGTTTTAGGCTTTCCGGCAGTACTTCCTCCACGCCGGTGGATGAAGATATTATCATAGAATTCTCCATCATAATATACCGAGCCCCTCGTACCGGAATCTCTTTCTGAAGCTGATACATCTTGCACAAACCACTCGATGATCGGTAGCGAACTGCTGACACATGGATCGATCACGACCGTTCCGTAATACTCAGCGGAATCGGTTGGATACGGGAACATTGGATTCCTGGTTGTTATATTATTATTGTCTTCAGCTGTAACATACCATCGTATCATCTCACCGGGATTAGCAATACTTGCTGGTATCGTGGCTCCATATATATTATCTCCAGCATCGCCGTCACCGTGTGCGCCATCGTCATACATTGTGATCTGAGTATTAGAGCCATACATCACTCTATAGTTCAGTTTTACGTTATCTACAGGATCCTGTGTTTCTGTAACATCAGCTGTAATGATAACAGGCTCATCTTGTTCAGGCCGAGAGGGATTTTTCGTTACATTTCGTACCATTGGCCCAAGATTAGAAACAGTTGCACTATTGTCAGCACCTGGCGTTGGAGCCATGAAATAACCTTCGGCCCACTGAGCACTTTCATCCTCATAGATCATTGTCAATTTTGGCAGGATCAACAAGTCGCTGCTCGAAGCCGGTGAATTCAGGCCCTGTATCGCCAAGACATTTTGCCCTAACTGCAATTTATCTTTATATTGAGTAATATCGTAATCTACGAATATCTGAGCATCAGCATCGGGATGCTTGGGTGTCGCAACGGAATTCCAATCAGGATTTTCGGGTACATTGTCACTGCTCGCCACATAATCGCCATTTAAGTGAGCAACAAAACCATCATCGTATTTCATTTGCAACATTAGTTCTGTCACGTTTACGTTCTGTGATATATTGAACGCTATACGAACATAAACACTTCCATTAACATTCTGCATTGCGCTTACATCCAGGTTGACCAGGCCGCTATAATCATATCCAACACCTGTACTGCCTGTAAGCCAACTGGAATCGTCAAAGCCCGCCCCTGTCCATGTCTCACCCAGCGAACCATCAGTAGGTATTAGTGCGGTAGCTGGTGTAAACTCTGGAATAAAGACCCCTGAGACTGTTGATTTGGCTCCAACAATACCATAAGAAATATCAGAATACTGCTGTGGGAATTCATCAAATTCCTGCACAACAGTCGTCCCGTCAGGCCTGACAAGTGCAAGATATTCTCCATCACCTCTTAAAGTGAAATTGGTATGTAGCTCCGATTCGGGATCACGTCTATCTTTACTCGATGCAAACACTATTATTGATTCGTCAGGAGCCAGTTCTTTATCTGGGAATTGCCACTTATTTAAATTGCCCTTACTATCTGTAAGATGCCATCTATTCAGGCTAAAGGAATAACCTGATACGTTTAGAATCTCGATCCAGTCGGGAGTGTCATGTTCCTCATCCTCAAGGTTATTTGTGTTTACTGCTAAAAACTCACTGATAATAAAAGGTGCGGTTCTATTCTGCCACTTTTCACTAAATACCGCATAATCTTTAAAATTTATATTCCCAAGATAATTGAAATTAGCACAATCATTAACATGCGCGGTACAGTCATCATTAAGCCATTGTTGAGCAAACAAAGCCATGTCTTCGATGTCAACATCACAATCATTATTAAGATCTTCCTGGGGGCAAATAGCAAATGAAAAAATCCCCATTGCTATAGATAATACAATAACCATCACAACCTTCATCGATCTCACAGCAACTTTATCCATATTGATTTTCATGTTCCATTCTATTTAGTTGTTATCTATTTGGCTTTAACTATTGGCACAGCTTTTTCCCACATACCGTCAGGTTTGATCTTCATTATGCCCGTGTCACGATAGAATTCAAGGCTTGCAGCCGCATAATCCGTTAAAGCTTTTGTAATATCATTTTGGGCCCTGAGTAGATCTTTATGCGCATCGAGGACATCACGAGTGCTCGCTCTGTTATATTTTAAAAGCAACAATGTATTTTCAGCCCTCTTCTTGGCAACTTGACAGCTTTGCGATTTAATGCCATATAAATCAAAAGCCTCCTGCATTTGCCGATAGGCTTTTCTTACCTGAAGAATTATATTATCCGTATGCTCCTGATGCATCCGCTGCAGCTGCATCAGGCTGATCAAAGCTCTGCGATAAGCATTTTTTTCAGCGAGCCGGTCAACACCAAGGTCCAGCTGAATGCTTAGCTCGTATCTGTCTCTCGTTCTCCGCAGATCTCCCGGATCAGCGCCAAAGAATGATCCTTTTCTAAGACGCGGATGTGCGTAACCAACAAGACTCAATTCAGCACGGATAGCATCAGCTGCCACATCAACCTTACGACTGGCATCAACTACCTTATCAGCGGAATTTGCAAGGTCCAGCCGTTGATTTAAGGCAATCTCGATCGCCTGCTCCTCTGAAAGAGTCATCGTTTCAGATATCGATTCCCCGAGAATATCCAGCTCATTCATATCAAGCTTTATCTTTGTATCGGGAGCAATTGAAAGTTGAATTTTAAAGGCATCCATAAAACTCTCATGGTCTGTCCGGGCCTGTTCGTAATCTGAAAAAGCCTCGTGCCTATCCTGATCGGCTTGCTCTAATTCATGCTGAGGCAGTTTTCCCGCTGCGGAAAGCTTTAGTAGATTAGCATACATATCCTCAAGCCCAGAATAATACCTGCTTGCGTTAATTTGTCTTTCGTTTAGCTCAAGAGCAAAATAATAATCTGAAATCACCGAAGTGACAAAATCCTTACGAAACCTGTTAAAACTTCTGACCTGATAAAGCGTGTTCTGCTGGGCCTGGGTAAGATTTTCAATAACAACTCTTCTGTCTGCCCCTCGCAATAAAGGCTGAGTAATAACAGCGGTAGCGATAGTAGAAAGGCCGCTACGCATATCACCAGTTATTATATCCAGCCAGCCAATGGTAATATTTGAACTAATATGAGCACCCGTTGCTAAAAGTTGTTCGACTCCAAAATCTCCGAACACTCCTTTGCCCTCATTGCCCGAATCTTTTCGATAACCACTTATACCGCCTCCAAAAAACATTGGTTCGTATAAGTGCTGAATATCTACCTGATCGAGAGCTATCAAATACAACTTATCCTTTTCGATGCTGTACTGGTAATTATTAGCTGTCGCGACAGCAACGGCCATGGGTAATGTCACAAAACCTGACTCGGGTACAGCCAATTTATTTTCGATAGAATTAGAGGCTTGGCCTTTGATCTTATAATTCTCTTTGCTGCCAACATCATTCTCCCAGGCTGAATCAATGATATCGTAAACCTTAGTATCAGTTTCATCTATGGTTTGGGAAAGATCGCTAGCGCAACCTGTCACAAGCAGGCCTAAAACTATATAAAATACAATAACACCTAAAGAAGATTTCATAAAATTGTCTTTCTTTAGTCAGCCAGTATCTTGATCCCTACCATTTCGTTAGGTATAACCGAAAATCCAGGATGGACAGTTATTTTCGCGACTTGCCCCCACTCAGGAATATCTGGATTCCACCAAAGCCTCTGTGGCACTACTTCCATAGCCGGACTAAGATGCGATATTTCCCCTTCAAAGGTTTGTTTCGCTGTGTTTAGGCTAACAACCTGGACCTTGGTACTTACTTTTATATCCTTAGCTTTCTGCTGAGGGATCCAAGTTACTATAGATTCGGGGATCGGTTTGATTATTGTCATTATTGGTTCGCCGCGAACAACCGCCTGGCCTGACTTACAATTCATATTCTGGATAATCCCGTCAAAAGGCGCTGTCAACACTATCAGGTCACGTTCCTGCATCAATTCCTTGATCCTTCTTTCCTGCACAAGGATTGCTTTCTTGATCGGCTCCAGTGCTTTATCAGTTGACCATGGTTTAACGGGTATATTTTTCATAAATTCATCTTTTCGAACTTTTGCCTTCTCATAATTATCCTGAGCCTGTGCAAGCAGCTCTTCGTTCTTCATCACCTTCTCGTTAAGAACGTTATATTGTGCCTTAGCCTGATCAACTTCATACTTGTCAATCGCCTTTTCTTCTAACAGATGTTCTGCAATCTTAACCTCAAGTGACAGATTCTCCAGCAGCATTTTGTCAGGCTCTAAAACGGTTTTAACCTCGAGTATTTCCAGCCTGGCTCGTTCAACATCTAAAGCCAGCCTTCTCACTTGGCTCGCCGTGCTTTCTTTTCGCTGGGATTGCTGATCATCAAGCCTTTGCTCAGTAGCCGCCAATTCAGCATTGAGCCGCTGTAGTTCTGCCCTTGCCGTTCTCTGCTGTGCCTTTAAAAGTTCCTGTAGATACTCGTTCCTTGACTCCGTGTTCATTTTTAAGACAGCGATGGTATCGCCCTTTTTAACACCTTCATAAAGATGTACTGGAAGTGAAGTTATATATCCTGCTTCCGATGAATTGATAGTTTGCTCATAGCTAAATGCTATACCTTTGAGTTCGAACCTTTGAGATTGCTCTTTGAAAAGAAGGACCACAAATACCAATGAAGCAGACCACACCAATACCGGTAGTACCCTGTTCAACAAGCGTCCTTTTTTTCGTTTAAAAAACATTTGTCCTCTTACTCCACACAAGCTTATATTTGCAGTAATTGTTCCTGAACTGTCAAACTGACATTTTGTATACCTTGAACTTTATGTAATTCTGAAAGCATCTGCTCATTCTTCGATACATTCTTAAGCATTACCTGATAAGCATACTCAACTAACAAAGCCTCTGTGTCTCCGCCCTGCGAAGATATCATAGTATGAGTACCGCAGAATTTATTTAATACTTTGATCACCGGATGCCCAGCATCAACGTACTCCGGCAGACTGAATCTAAGAAATGCGTTATGTGGACGATGTGAACCAAATTCGGAAAAATACAAGTATAGTATAATCGCGTAAATGCACGAAGATCCCATGATCGCAATTACATATCGCTGCGAGCCGCAAGCCATACCTATCACAAGCGCCATGAAGATAAAAGCAATGTCACGAGTATTTTTTATAATATTACGAAATCGTATGATCGAAAGAGCCCCCATCAAACCAACAGCGACAACAAAACTGCCTGCGATCGTTGACATGACCATGGATACGATAACTGTTATCAGTATTAATGATTGTACAAAAGCGCGTGAATAAGACAGTCCGCTATGCGTAAAATAATACAGCCATGCCAGCACCTGACCCAGAACAAAAGCTAACAATAGCGATAACGCAATAGACACAATGGAAATATCTGTTCCGCTTGCTGAAGCACTTTCAATTGCTCGTCGTATTGCTTCCATTTTACATTACCCTCTTTTGTGCAAAACCTAATCTGCATGACTGCCTGACACATGAGACATATTTGGACATGGCAGTTTGCTTCAGGTTAAATATCTTGACCATATTGCTTAGCCATAGTGGATATCGTGAAGTAAACTTAATCTCCAATATAACAAAATCCATAGGAACATCGTTCCAGCCTGAACCGTTTAGCACAACCTCAGGATGATTAACAGCCTTAAAACTCAGCTGCCTGTCCATTGTAATACGAACCCTATTGCTGGCATTTTCCTCAAATGCCTGACGCATATAACGCACCAAAACAATCGGTCGGGCTCGCAATATTTGAAGATAAAACTGAAATTGTTTCAATATTTCCTTACCCTTTTTGAAAAACGACGGCGGCATGTAGTTTCTTTGTGTCACCTTTAATATTTCTCCCTTTGAAAGCGGCGCCCTGTCTTTTAAAATAATATTATCAATGCGTCGTTTAATCTCGAAAAAACATGGAGAACCAATATCATCTTCGTAACACCGAACACGTAATTTGAAACGGTTCTTCCTGCCTTGTATAGTCTCATTACAAAGATGCAAATTTTCACTATCAAAATAAAGACTCGAGATGGGATACGCATGATCGGGGCAATTGAGCGAATATTTATCTGGTTCTATATATGCTTTAAGATATTGAAAGATTGCCCGGGCCTTTGTTTCCCTTATTCGGTATTTCATCTCATGCCTGCATGAAATAACTTTATCTTCATATACAGGGATTTTGATCTTCTGCCCTGGTGTCTTAAGGCCAGGTTTATCTAACGGATCTTTGGCAAAAAAAGGCTTTACTTCGCGCAAACCTATAGTCTTCTTGTCTATTTTGGCACTATTTTTGTTCTCATTTACCATCGTAATATAGTAAAAATAACAACTGTTTAATTCAGTAGCGCATCCAGGCAACTTTCACGCACTGAGATGATGTTAATAATTTACCCTTATTAGCCCTCCCTCTCCAAACATAGACACGAATTATACCATCAAACTAACACGCACCTAATGTATCCCCAATATTTACCTAAACTTATGCTAACATAAATACCCTCTAAAATTCAACGAAAAACTTTCGTAAGGCAAGCGATATACTCTTGTAGATAAATCCAAGAATTGGTCTAATAGAATTACTATTGCTGATTATTGTAAGATTTCTCTTTTAGCTGCTGACACATAAAATTTCAGTTAAAATTCATTATTTAAGCGCTTGTCAATAAAAGGTTAATAACTGCTAAAAAAAGACTTATGATTCTGACCGTAGCATTGTCGAAGGCTAACAGTAGCCTAAACGAATGTTACTGTTGCAAATTGTGGACTTGGGTTGACTTTTTTGATTTGAAATCTTTGATATAACTAACACTCTATGTAAAATTTGGCATTATAGCTTCTGATCAAAATGCCCGCCTTTCGTTTAACACCTCATACATTATAAACACCCTATAATCTGTCCATTTTTTGAGAGTTTAATCGCAGAAGCTGTAACTTTATAGCTAACATTAAGCCAACCCTGAATTTTGTCGAAATTATATCCATGGAGCCGAAACCTCAAATTTGGACAAGCTAAGGTAGGAAATTTGTCTTATCTATTAACAGCACTGACTGTTAGAAAATAACAACTATTCCTATACTTAGGCTATAGAATTGTTCAAAAAGAGAGAACTTATTTCTAAATAAAAAAACAAATAACAAAAATATAACTGGGGGAAAAAATGCAGGCAAATGAACTATTAAAAAAAATCGTTATAATTATAATTGTTTTACAGCTTGCCATAGGACAGGTTGTCTTCGCGGCTATGACAGATAAGGATATTACCCTTGATGATGGCAAGGACGATTCACCTTCGGTTATCCTGACTGATGAGGGTGATTTTACCTTGACCATCACAAAGGCCGATACAGGCCAAGCCTCAATAGTTAACAATGAAGGAGCTATTGATCTTGTGCCCTCGGCAGATACTGATGACTTTTTGCGAATGCTCAGTATAGGTGACTCATCTTATTTGTACTGGCTCGGAGTTTTGAGCTACACCAATAATCCGGGTTTGAGGGTTAATCCGGCAACAGGTGAACTCGAATACCGTGATGAAGATGAATCTATCTGGACAGCACTTGATGCTATAGGTGGAAACTCCACTTTTGGTGGTCTCTCGAATACTACGTTCACAAGTTCTGCTGCTGGTGATGTTGTTTACTTCGATGGTAGCAACTGGTTGAACCTTGGTATTGGCACAGCCAGTCAGGTCTTAAGCGTCAATACAGGTGCCACTGCTCCTGAATGGTCCACAGTGGCAGCAGGTAACTTATCCGGCCTTTCGGATACAACTATAACCGGTATCGCTCAGGGTGATGTTCTTTATTATAATGGAACCGCATGGGTCAATCTTGCTCCCGGCACAGTCGGCCAGATCTTACAGACTGGGGGAGCCGCTGCAAATCCATCATGGACCAGTATCAGCGGTACCGTTGCTGACGGTACTTCAGCAAACAACACACTTTACTGGAACGGCAGCAGTTGGGTCGA
>JANQHJ010000156.1 GCA_028282745.1 Sedimentisphaerales bacterium
GAAAGTCGATGAGGCTGTTCTCGGCGGGAAGATCAGGTACGCATTGCTGAAGCAGGCTATCGTGATGTATCACGCCAATAAGCGTGTTGGTACGGCAGCGACTAAGAGCCGCGGTATGGTCAAGGGCTCGACTAAGAAGCTGTTCAGGCAGAAGGGCACAGGTAATGCCCGTGTAGGTAACGCCAGGACAGGTAAGAGAGTCGGCGGTAGTATGACGTTTAGAAAAGACCCGAGAGATTTCAGTAAAGACATGCCTAAAAAACAGCGGAGGTTGGCGAGGAATTCAGCAATTCTCAGTAAGATGATCAGTGAAAGCGTTGTTGTAGTTGATAAATTAGGCTTCGACGCTCCCAAAACAAAAGACTTTGTCAATATGCTCGGTAAATTGAATATTGATCGAAGCTGCTTGGTTACTATCAATGAAGCAGATGAGAATGTATATAAATCAGCAAGAAATATTCCGAAGGTAGATGTGATGTCGGTGGAATTGTTGAATGCAGGCGATATCTGCAATCATATGAAATTGTTGTTTACCAAAGACGCATTAATGAGCGTGATAGGCAGTAAGTAATATGGATGACTATAATATAGTAATAAGGCCATTAGTTACCGAGCAGGGGATGCACTTTGCGAATACCCGCGGGGCATATTCCTTTGAGGTTGCTAAATCGGCGAACAAGACTCAGATAAAAAAGGCTGTTGAGAATCTTTACGGCGTAAAAGTCAATAAGGTCAATACCGCGATGTGCAGAGGCAAGTTTCGCAGGAAAGGCCGTAGTATTGGAAAGACTCCGGATTGGAAAAAGGCGATAGTTTATCTTGATCCGGAACATCATATTGATCTGTTTTAATTGAGAACGGTGTATTAATGGGTGTAAGAGTATATAAACCGACAACGAATGGGCGAAGAAACAGCTCGGTCAACGATTATGCTGAACTGACGACAGACAGGCCTGAAAAGACGCTGTGCAAGCGTATCAAGAAGACGGGCGGCAGGAACCATCATGGTGTGGTTACAGCTCGCTTCCGTGGTGGCGGCGCCAGGAGAATCTATCGTATTATCGACTTCAAGCGTAATAAAGATTCTATGCCTGCTACAGTGTCAACGATCGAATATGATCCTAATAGAAACTGCTTTATCTCACTGGTTCAGTATGAAGACGGTGAGAAGAGATATATCCTTGCTCCGCTTGGCATTAAAGTTGGCGATAAGATCGAGAGCGGCCAGTCGGTAGAACCGAAGGTCGGTAACGCGATGCCGCTGTCTTCAATACCGGCAGGTATGGAAATTCATAATATTGAAATGACAGCCGGCCAGGGCGGAAAATTAGTCCGCGGTGCCGGCAATGCAGGCAAAATAGCTGCTAAGGAAGGCAACTGGGTAACAATAATCCTGCCGAGTGGTGAGATGAGAATGGTTCGCAAAGAATGCCGTGCGACTATCGGTAGAGTCAGTAATCCGGATCATCAGAATGTTGTGATCGGTAAGGCAGGGCGTAAACGCCATATGGGTAGGAAACCGCACGTTAGAGGTAAGGCTATGAATCCTGTCGCTCACCCGATGGGTGGTGGTGAAGGCAGAAGCAACGGTGGGCGTCATCCTTGTTCGCCGACTGGTGTTCTGGCTAAGGGTGGTAAGACTCGTAACCCGAGAAACCCAAGCAATAAGAGAATCATTAGAAGAAGAAAGAATAAGCGACAAGGACAGCTGGTTCTTTAACAGCTAAAAGATGAAAGCGAAAAAATAAAAACTATTGAATCCCGCTGAAGCGGGATGGCTGAAAAGAATATTGAAAATGCAAATTAACTGTCAAAACGAGAAAGTTTATGAGTAGATCGCTTAAAAAAGGGCCATACGTTGATGAAAAACTCTTCGGTAAGATAATGAAGAAGACCGAGAGCGGCAATAAAGAGCCAGTCAAGACATGGGCCCGTAGATGTACAATAGTGCCGGAATTCGTGGGTTTTACTTTTATGGTCCACAACGGCAAAATGTTCCATAAGGTGTTGGTGACCGAGGATATGGTCGGACATAAGCTGGGTGAATTCAGCCCGACAAGGATGTTCAAAGGTCATTCAAGTAAGAAGATCAAATAAGTTAGTAGTGTAAAAATATTATGCTAAGTTCAGAAAAATTCAACAAAGTCTGCAAAGAACGCAAAGCCAATATTGAGCAGTTAGCTGAACGTATCGTTCGCGGCGGTCTCAATAAGAAACAAGCGGTATCAGCTGTAAAGAACTGGCAAAAAGGTTTGTTTAAACCAAAGCCGAGAAGAGCGGATATTGAGCATTTGGCGAGTGCGTTGAATGTTGACCAGAACGAGATCAAAGACTGGCAGTCGTCTTATCAATATGCCCCAATGTCACCTACGAAGGTCAGGCTGGTGACAGCGATGATAGTTGGTCGGCCTGTTCAGGATGCGATGGACCTTTTGAAGTTCACAAACAAAAGAGCAGCTTCTATGATCGATAAGGTCCTAAAGGCAGCTGTAGCAGATGCTGATGAGCAGCAGGCAGATGTGGATAATTTGTATGTAAGTGAAGCACGTGTTGATGACGCAGGGTTGAGGATTGGTACAAAACGCTGGATCGCAAAAGATCGCGGCAGGGCTCATCCGATTCGTAAAAAAGCGTCTCATATATATGTTAAAGTAGCGCAAATATAAACGTTATAGGATTATAAGGCCAAGATAATGGGTCAAAAAGTATCGCCAATTGGATTTAGAACAGGAATCAGGCTCGGCTGGAAGAGTACCTGGTATGCGCCGAAGGCAAGTTACGGTGAGTTTCTGGTAGAAGACCAGAAGATCCGCAGGTATGTTGACAATAAGTACAACAGGTCAATGCCTAAGGGTGCAGTTGCCAAGACAGAGATCATTCGGACGAGCAATGAAGTAAAGGTAACTCTTCACAGTGCAAGGCCTGGTATTGTGATTGGGCCTCGTGGTGGTGAAGTTGATAAGCTTCGCGAAGAACTCGAAAGCTTAACGGGCAAGAAAGTGAACGTTAATGTAGTCGAGATCAAAGAGCCGGATCTTAGCGCAACATTAGTTGCTATGGCTATAGGTGAGCAGCTTGGTAAGCGTGCTTCATTTAGAAGAACTATGAAGCAGTTCTGCGAGGCAGCTATGAATGCCGGAGCGAAGGGTGTTAAGATTATTTGCAGTGGTCGTTTGGCAGGTGCTGAAATGGCCCGTAAGGAAATGCAGAAGCTTGGAAGTATCCCGCTGCATACGCTTGATGCCAATGTTGATTATGCAATTCATCATTCACGCACGACTTATGGAACAATCGGCGTGAAGGTTTGGATCTATAAAGGTAAGTTCGGTGAGAAGATCGAGGCACGTCCCGGCAGAAGGCCGAGAGGCGGCAGAGGCGGTCGTGGTGGTCCGGGAGGGGGCGGCAGAGGAGCAGATAGGGCTGCGACAGCGGCAAGAAGAACCGCTCCTGGGGCGGCACCAAGTAAGCCTGCACCAGAAGTGAAACCAGAAAGTAATGAAGAACAAGCAAGTTAATTGTATAGCCTAAAGGGTATTTGATTATGGCGTTGATGCCGAAAAGAGTAAAACACCGTAAGAGCCAGCGCGGCAAGATGAAAGGTAATGCCGGCAGGACGAACTTTGTAGCGTTCGGCGAATATGGATTGCAGAGTCTTGAGATGACATGGATAACTTCGAAGCAGATCGAGGCAGGCCGTGTGGCGGCTACTCACTTTCTGCGACGCGAAGGTAAAGTATATATTCGTATTTTCCCGCATAAGCCGGTAAGCTCGAAGCCGTTGGAAACCCGTATGGGCAAAGGTAAAGGTGAGCCGGATCATTGGGTAGCCTGTGTTAAGGCAGGGACAGTGATGTTCGAGATCGGCGGAGTGGAAGAAGACGTCGCCAAGCAGGCACTGGCGAGAGTGGCACATAAGATGCCGATACGATGCAGATTTGTTAAGAGAAGACATTCGTTGTAGTTTAGGAATGATATAAGATGAAAGCCGGTAACTATCGAGAAATGAGTGACGAAGAGCTGGGCATCAAGCTGCAAGACCTTGAGAAACAGCTTTATGAAATCCGCAGCCAGGCGGTTACAGAGAAACTTGCGAATTGCAAGGCTGTGATAAATATGCGTAAAGAAATCGCACGGATCAAAACTGTTATCCGTGAGAAGCAATTAACCAAATAGCCAAAGATTATACTGAGGATAAAAGCAGGTGCAGGAAACCAAAGTAAAAAATATGACCGGCGTCGTGGTGAGCCGAAGCGGCGACAAAGGCGTTAAGGTTGAGATCAATTATAAGGTCAAGCACCCTCGTTATGGCAAGTATGTCAGACGCAGGACTAAGCTTGGTGTGCATGACAATCAGAATCAGTGTGCAGTCGGTGATCTGGTCGAAATCACGGCTTGCAGGCCTATAAGTAAGAGTAAAAGCCACAGGCTGGTGAAAGTTTTACAAAAAGCAGAAGAGAAGTAACTATAAAAAAATTCTTGAAGGCGTTGGATAAGTGATACAACAAGAAACAATGTTAGAAATAGCTGACAACAGCGGCGTAAAGTCGGCTCAATGTATAAAGGTTCTTGGCATAACCGGTTCCCGCCAGGGAAAGAGCCAGCGACCAACTGCAGGTGTTGGAGATATTGTTTGTGTGGCAATAAAGAAGTCTCTTCCAACGTGCCAGCTGGATGACAAGAAAGTGCATAAGTGTGTAATCGTCAGAACCAAGCATCCTCTTAAGAGAGCGGACGGCAGCTATGTTAGGTTTGACAGTAACGCGGCTGTGATGATCGATGCTGACGGTAACCCGATCGGGACGAGAATTTTCGGAGCAGTGGCAAGAGAGCTTCGTGAAAAGAACTATATGAAGATAGTATCGCTTGCGAGCGAAGTAGTTTAGACAGGAATCAGAAGCCAGAAGATTAGGACACAGGATATATGGCAATACATATTAAAAAAGGCGATATGGTTGAGATTATTTCGGGTGACCATAAAGGTGCGACGGGCAAGGTTCTTCGCGTAATACCGAAGGATAACCGTGTAATCGTTCAGGGACATAACCTTGTTAAGAAGCATGTTCGTCCTTCGCAGAAGAATCCGCAGGGCGGAAGGATTACGGTAGAACAGCCTATCCACATAAGCAACGTATTGCCTGTGAGTTCGAAAACATCCAAGGGTGTGAGAGTTCGTTATAAAACGGAAAAAGACGGCGCGAAAAAGCGTGTTGGTGTTGATGGTACAGAAATTGGCGTAGTTAAAAAAGCTAAGTCTTAAGTGGAATTGTAAAAGATTATGGCACGTTTAAGAGATCTATATAAATCAAAGATTATCAATGAGCTCAAAAGTGAGTTCGGGTACAGGAATCCTATGTCAGTGCCGAAGGTTCAGAAGATTATCGTATCGATGGGCGTCGGCAGGGCACTGCAGGATAAGAAGTACATGGAGCAGGCCAAGAAAGACCTGGCTATTATTTCCGGTCAGAAACCTGTTGTCTGCAAGGCCAAGAAGAGCGTTTCTAATTTTAAAGTTAGAGAAGGTTACGAGACAGGTTTGAAGGTGACCATGAGAGGTATCAGGATGTATGAGTTCATGGACAGGCTGATCAACCTTGCTATCCCGCGAGTTAGAGACTTTCGCGGTCTGAATCCGAAGAGCTTTGACGGTCGTGGTAATTACTCGATGGGTTTTAACGAGCAGAGTGTGTTCCCTGAGATTGATCCGGCTAAGGTCGATATTACACAGGGTATGAATATAACATTCGTGACATCGGCTAATAGTGATGACGAGGCAAGAAAATTACTGGCATGTTTTGGGATGCCTTTTAAAACATAAAGTACTCGCGCGAGACAGCGAGAAAATGAACAGATAGACCGGAGTATTTGATGACAACGAAAGCATTAATAAATAAGACCAATAAGAAACCGAAATTCAGGGTGAGAGGTTATACGAGATGTGAACTTTGCGGCAGAAGTCGTGCAGTGTATCGCAAGTTCAAAATCTGTCGTATTTGTTTTCGTAATTTAGCGAACGAAGGAAAGATACCCGGAGTTAAGAAAGCCAGCTGGTAGTCAAAAGCGGCATATAGAAATACTGGAGTGATTTATGAGTTTGTGTGACCCAATTGCTGATATGCTTACAAGAATCCGAAACGCCTCGCGTGTCGGTCGTGAGCAGGTGAATATTAAAGGCTCGAATATCTGTGCGGGTATCGCAGGGGTATTAAAGGATGAAGGTTTTATCGAGTCTTTTGACAGGATCGAAGACAATAAGCAGGGCATTATCAGGGTGTTCCTGAAATACGATGTCAACGGCCTGGGCGTTATCAAGAAGATCGACAGGTACAGCAAGTGCGGAAGAAGAGTCTATTCTTCTGTTGACGATCTGCCTATCGTGATGAATGGAATGGGTATCGCTATTGTGTCAACCAGCAAAGGTATATTAAGTGATAAGAAATGCCGAGCTGAAAAAGTCGGCGGTGAAGTGTTATGTACGGTGAGCTAAGATGAGTCGTATTGGTAAAAAACCTATAAGTATTCCGAGTGGCGTTAAAGTCGAGGTCAAAGGCCAGCATGTAAGGGCGAGTGGTTCTTTGGGATCGCTCGAGATGGATGTTCATCCTGAGATCAAAGTCGAAGTTGACGGCTCGGAAGTCAAAGTGATAAACGAGAAAGAAACTAACCGACAGGCAAAGCAACTGCATGGTACGATGCGAGCACTGGTAGCCAACATAGTAGAGGGTGTCAGTAAAGGCTTCGAAAAGAAGATGGAAATCTTCGGCACAGGTTTCAGCGTTACCGAGCAGGGCGGCAAGTTAGTTCTTCAGGTTGGATATTGCCATCCGGTAGAGTTGCAGATACCAAAGGGCATCAAAGTTGCTATCGAAGTTAAGGCGACCAGAGGTAACGATGTGCCTGCTAAGTTCTCAGTGACCGGGATGGATAAGTGTGAGCTTGGACAGTTCGCAGCGGATATTCGTAAAGTAAGGCCGCCAGAGCCTTATAAAGGTAAAGGTATTCGGTATGCAGACGAATATGTCAGGCGTAAGGTTGGTAAAGCGTTCGCATCCGGTGGTTAATAGAGCAGGTTGAAGTAATATGAAATTAAAACCATTACAATCGACAAAACAAAGGCGTAAGTATCACGTTCGCAAGAAAGTTTCCGGTACGCCGGAGAGGCCGAGGCTGAGTGTGTTTCGTTCGAATCGACACATATATGCCCAGGTTATCGATGATATTGCCGGTGTGACATTAGCGTCAGTAAGTACCAAGAGTAAAGCTTTAAGTGGACAGATCGAAAAGGCCGGCAATAAAGAGGCTGCTTCGGTAATCGGTGAGGCAATCGCTAAGGCAGCTCTTGGCGTGGGAATAAAATGTGTAAGTTTCGATCGCGGGCCATACAGGTATCATGGCAGATGCAAAGCTTTAGCTGATGCCGCGAGAAAAACAGGATTGGTATTTTAATCGTTATTGACAAGATACCTGGAGCACAAGTAACAGGATTAACAAGGTAGTTTTTTAAGACAGGATAACAGGATTAACAAGATTAATTTATAATAAAGAAAGTGGAGTTTGAAATTGGCAATAGAGTCAGTTAACCCAGTAAACCCGGAAGAGCAGCCTCTCGAAGATACAGTGGTAAAGATCTACCGCTGTGCGAAGGTTGTTAAAGGTGGTCGTAGATTCAGCTTTGCAGCTCTTGTGGTTGTCGGCAATAAGGCGGGCAATGTCGGTATCGGTTACGGCAAGGCTAATGAAGTGCCGATGTCGGTTGAAAAAGCCATCAAAGACGCAAAGAAATCTATGAACCAGATAGCACTTGTGGGCAAAACAATACCTCACCAGGTAACGGGCAGATATCGCGCGACAAAGATCATTATGGTTCCGGCTAACCCGGGGACCGGTGTAATTGCCGGTTCAAGCGCACGTGCGGTATTAGAGTATGCAGGTGTCCAGGACGTATTGACCAAGGTGGTCGGCAGCACGAGCGCCAAGAATGTGGTCAAGGCGACAATGGACGGATTGTTGAAACTTAGAGATCAAGAAATGGTTAAGGCTCTACGCGGTGTAGAGGTTGAACCAGTTAAAAGGTGGTGATAGCTTAAATGTTGAATCACGAAATTACATCTGTAGCAGGTAAGAATAAGTCTCGTAAGCGGATCGGCAGGGGCATAGGCAGCGGAAATGGTAAGACATCATGCCGCGGTCACAAGGGCCAGCGCAGTAGAGCCGGTGCTACCCGCTTTTCGCTTAGTGAAGGTGGCCAGATGCCTTTGTACAGGCGTTTGCCTAAGCGCGGTTTTAATAACGCTAATTTCGCTCGTCGTTATGAGATAGTTAATGTTTCTCAATTGGAAAGATTTAGCGAAGGTGCTGAAGTCGGCCTGGAGCAATTGTCAACGGCAGGTCTTATCAATGATATTGAATCTAAGGTAAAAATATTAGGTGACGGAGCATTGACAAAGAAACTTCAAGTTAGTGCTCATAAATTCAGCAGGAGTGCCGAGCAGAAAATTTCGGCTCTCGGTGGGAAAGTGAATGTTTTATAAGAATGGAATCTTTGAATCGGGAATAAAAAATGCTATCAGCAGTAGTTAACATATTTAAAGTACCTGACCTTCGTAACAAGATATTGTTTACGCTGGCCTTGCTGTGTATTTACCGGATAGGATTTCATATTCCTAATCCGTGTTTTGACCCAACAAGAATTCAGGATGCAGCTCAGAGGAGTGATGATTCACCACTTGGCAAAGCGGCGGCAATGATGGAGATGTTCGCCGGCGGTAATCTGAGTAAGAGTAGTTTGTTCGGCTTAGGTATAATGCCTTATATTACCGCGTCGATTATTTTGATGTTGCTTGGGGAGGTTTTGCCGGCACTGCGAAAATTAAGACAGGAGGGGCAAAGCGGGCATAAGAAGATACAGGAGTATACAAGGTATCTGACTGTTCTGATATGTGTTTTACAGTCAATAATGTTTATGAAGATGTTTAGTTCAAGCGAACTTGTTTATACGGGAATGAGAACCCGGGCATTGGTATTCGGCACAATCGGAATGACAGCAGGTACTGTCTTTCTAATGTGGCTCGGAGAACAGATCGATGAATACGGAATAGGTAACGGAATTAGTCTTATTATTATGGCTGGTATTCTGTCAAGGATGCCAATTACAATATATCGCTTGATAAAAAATGTTGATTTGAAAGTCGGCGCTGCTTCAGGTAAGATCGGGCTTGATACCATATTCTTTTTGATATTGGCTTTTGTAAGCGTAATTGCCGGTGCTATATTGATAACGCAGGGGCAGAGACGAATTCCAATTCAACAAGCCAAGATCACCCGTGGTAGAAGAGTATATGGCGGGCAGAGACATTATCTGCCGCTGAGAGTGAATCACGGTGGCGTTATGCCGATCATTTTTGCTTCGAGTTTTATGATATTTCCTCCGATTCTGTTACAAACACTTCAGAGAATACCGGCGTTGAAAGAATCTTCAGTTCTGGATCAGATGATAAAATCTGTTAGTACTAACAAGGCATTTACATATAATTTTATGTTTATGACTTTGATATTTTTATTCGCATATTTCTGGACAACAGTTCAGTTTCAGCCAAAGGAGATGGCAAAGAACCTTCGTGATTCGGGTAGTTTTATCCCGGGATTACGTCCCGGCAGAAGGACAGCGGATTATCTTGAGACCGTTATGAGCAGAATTACATATTTTGGCGCTGCATTTTTAGCAATTATTGCAACTGTGCCGACTTTGGTAATTGTGTTGCTTGATATTGATCCAATGACAGCGAGCTTTTTGGGCGGCACAGGGTTGCTGATTGTTGTGAGTGTATCGCTTGACCTGGTTCAGAAAATAGAAGCCAACCTGCTGATGAGAAGCTATGAAGGATTCAGCTCGACAGGAAAGATTAAAGGAGCTTATAGATGAGAGTAGTATTGTTAGGAGCGCCTGGTGCCGGTAAGGGCACTGTTTGTAAGAGTATTGTCGATGAGTATGGCGTTGATCATCTATCAAGTGGTGATATTCTTCGTAAAGAAAGAGCAGAAAATAGTGAACTCGGTCAGCAGGCTCAGAACTATATGGATTCCGGCCAGTTAGTGCCAGATGATCTGATCGTAGCTATGATGGCAGGTGCTATCAGTAAAGCGTCTGAGGCTGGATTTGTTCTTGATGGATTTCCAAGGACAGTAAACCAAGCTGAGAAGCTCGATGAGACATTAAATGCAAATGGAATAGAGATAGACGCAGTTGTTTGTCTTGTGATCGAAGATGAAGTTATTCTTGAGAGGATGGCTGGTCGTAGAAGCTGTCCGCAGTGCGGTGCTGTTTATCATGTAACTAATTTGCCGCCTAAGGTAGAAGGCAAATGTGATAATGATGGTGCAGAGTTGATCCAGAGGCCGGACGATAACCCGGAAGTCGTAAAGCAGCGTCTTGTGACCTATCACGAGCAGACAAAGCCGGTGGTCGGTTATTATAAAAGTCATGGCAGGTTCTATGAGATCGAATCAGACCAGGGGCCTGATAATGTAAGGGCAGCAGTTCTTTCGATACTTGAAGAACCTGTTAATAAGTAAATAGTTGGATCTATGGCAATAACCATAAAAAGCCAAAGAGAGATTGGTTTGATCCGAGAAGCCGGCAAGATAGTTGCCAGAGTTCTTTGTAAACTTAAAGAGATTGCAGAGCCCGGTATGAGCACTGCAGAGCTTGATGAAGTAGCTAAATCGATAGCTGCCCAGAGCAATGCAGAAACTCTATTTTTGGGTGTCAGGAGTCCGGGAGTTAAGCGGGCTTTTCCCGGAGCGATTTGTGCTTCGATCAATGAAGAGGTCGTTCATGGGATACCTTCGGAAGACGTGATTTTGAAGGAGTTGGACATCCTGAGCATAGATTTCGGCGTTCGTCTTAATGGATACTGTGCCGATTCAGCTGTTACCTTCGGGATAGGCGAAGTTTCGGCAGAGAATCAGAGGTTGATGGACGCGACGAAACAGGTGCTTGATATAGCGATAGAGAAAATGGCTCCCGGTGTTAAGTGGAGTGAAGTTGTCGGACAGATGCAAAAATATGCGGAAGGCGCGGGCTTTTCGGTGGTGAAGGATTTTGTCGGCCATGGGATCGGCAGGGAAATGCATGAAGAACCGAAAGTTCCGAATTTCGTGAGTAAGGAACTTCTTAGAGATGATATTTGTCTCGAAGAAGGGATAGTGTTGGCGGTTGAGCCTATGATTAATGCCGGAAGAGATTCGGTGAAGATATTGAGAAACGGCTGGACTGTTGTGACGAAGGATAGTAAATGCTCGGCACATTTTGAGCATACTATCGTGGTAACAGAAACCGGTAGTGAGGTATTGACAGTAGAATAGTATTTATGCCTAAACAAGATGCCATTCGAGTTGAAGCAACGGTACTTGAAGCATTGCCAAATGCAGTGTTTAAAGTAGAGTTGGAAAGCGGCCATGAGATCATGGCACATGTATCCGGCAAGATGAGAATGCATTTTATAAGGATTCTGCCGGGCGATAAGGTGACAGTGGAAATGAGCCCTTATGATCTGAATCGCGGCAGGATCGTATTGAGGCATTAAAATATTTAAACGAAAGTAAAACAGGTAAGTAACATGAAAGTAAGAAGCTCTGTAAAACGTATTTGTGAAAACTGCAAGATAATCCGCCGTAAGGGTGTTGTTCGCGTGATATGTACTGATCCGCGTCATAAGCAGCGTCAGGGCTAATAAGGTAAAGGAGCAAAAATGCCTCGTATAGTTGGTGTTGATATTCCGAATGATAAATCTATATGGATCTCTTTGACGTATATTACCGGCATAGGCCAGCATACCTCTGAGTTGATACTTAAAGAGGCCGGTGTTGAGAAGATGGTCAAAGCTAACAAGCTTAGTGAAGATGAGCTTAGCCGTATAACCCAGATAATCGACAGGAACTATGTAGTCGGTGGTCAGCTTCGCAGGCAGATGTCACAGAACATAGCCCGTCTTAGAGATATTGCATGTTATCGTGGTTTGCGTCATCGCAAAGGCTTGCCGGTACGCGGTCAGCAGACACAGAGTAATGCCAGGACGCGTAAAGGCCCGCGTAAAACCGTTGCGGGTAAGCGTGGCGTTAAGGAAATGAGATAATATTTTTTAGGTTTTAGACTGATGGCAAAAAGCGGTAAAAGAAAAGTCAGAAAGAATATTGCCAAGGCGATAGTTTATATTAAAGCGACCTTTAACAATACTCTTATCACGTTCACTGACCCTCAGGGCGATGCAATCTGTTCTGCAAGTGCAGGCTGTGTTGGTTTTAAAGGTTCTCGCAAGAGCACACCTTTTGCAGCTCAGCAGGCAGCACAGAAATGTGCAACAAACGCGATGCGTAACGGTGTTCGTGAAATAGAGATCAAGGTTAAGGGGCCTGGT
>JANQHJ010000008.1 GCA_028282745.1 Sedimentisphaerales bacterium
TTTATCGAATAAGAGCTGCTGCGGAATTGTATAAGGCAGGTAGGGTTAAAGCTATAATTGTCAGTGGTGACAATTCCCGGAAAGACTATGATGAGCCGAGCCAAATGAAAGCTGACCTTGTCGAGCTTGGAGTTGATGAAGAATATATCACCTGTGACTACGCAGGATTTCGGACACTGGATTCAATAATCCGGGC
This sequence comes from Sedimentisphaerales bacterium, assembly GCA_028282745.1. Classification (GTDB taxonomy): domain Bacteria; phylum Planctomycetota; class Phycisphaerae; order Sedimentisphaerales; family Anaerobacaceae; genus JANQHJ01. The sequence goes on from JANQHJ010000008.1 coordinate 197, forward strand.
AGAGAAAGTTTTTGGTCAGAAAAATATTATAGTTATTTCACAACGTTTTCATTGTGAAAGAGCAGTCTTTCTTGCCCAGAAAAAGGGATATGAGGCTTATGGCTATGTGGCTAAAGATGTTCAAGGATGTCATGGGGCCAAGGTAAGATTACGAGAGATTTTGGCAAGGTGTAAAGCTGTAATGGATTTGATCATTGATAAACAGCCTAAATATCTTGGTGAGCAAGTAGTGGTGCAGATAAAACCATAGAGTCATTCCAGTTATTTTTTCTTCTTGAGTCTTAGCAGCAGGAGGATTTGTTTGCAGATACTTTTAAGAACACGGCCTAAGGTGAACTTGACGGGAATTAGTACCGCCGGTTCGAAATCCGTGCAAATCTTATCTTTGTAATCGTCGCCTTCAATTTCAATCATAGATTCATCAGTACAGCCGAAGTTCATTTCTTTAGCAGTTTTAATGATAGGGAAATTATCCGGTTCGTCGTTTATCAATCTTGCGCAAATAGTTTCACAGGCTATCGGATCGGCTGAGGCTATGAGCCAACCGAGCGGTCGGCCCCGGCCGCTGATAGGGCCGGGGCCGTCCATGGCTACGATGCCATCGATAATAGTAAGCGACGGTTTGATATATTTATATAAGTTAATAAGGAATTCGCAGAACTGTTTAGTGTTATCACCTTTTTGGAAATGCCATAGTGCTTTTCTCTTGCCGGGGACACAGCCGAACATGTTCTTGACCGCAAATGTCGCGACAAGCTGTTGATGTGATTTGAATTTGGGCAGGTTAATTATTACATCGGCGTCGAGAGCTGATTTGCTGATAGTGACTTCTGTATTATCGGCGAGCTTGCAGTTTTGCGGATGACCAAGTTGTTTAACGGGAACGCCTAATTCTTCGAGAGGCTCAAGCATGTTGAGTTTTTTTGCGCAAATCTTAGCTGTTGTCCATGCAGGAGAATCGGCGACGATTGGTTTGGCTCCGAAATCCTTTAACAGTTTAGCCGTTTCGATAATAACAGCGGGGTGGGTCTGTGTGGCGCATTGGGCTGGTTTTGGGGCTATGAGGTTTGGCTTTAGCAAAACTTTGTCGCCGGGTGAAACGAATTTGTCCAGGCCGCCGAGCAAGTCGAACTGACGTTGGATCGATTCGGATATTAGCGATCTGTCATATTTTTCGCATCTTATTAGGGCGACTTTTGCCGGTGACATGGAAAATCCTAATCTATAATATTCGTACAGAAAATTAAGTATAGCCGTATTTTAGGGTATTTACCTTTGATGCTGAAGAATTCACCGGCTAATGAATTTTTAGTGAAAGCTATATCACTTGGCGCGATCAGCAAAAATTCGCTTGGGCTCATAGTAGCTATAAAGCTTAGATTGGTAAAATCGCCTTGCTCTATTGTTAAATCAGGGTCGTCGTTAATGGTGAACGAGTCCGGTTCTAAAATTGAGGGTTGTATTTTTAGATCGCAAACTCCACGAGAACCCGGTATTTTGTTCGCTGTGATCTTTATGGCAACATTTCCAGGCTCGGCCTTAATGCTATTAGTTGAATTTTTAGTATCAGAATAAAAAATGGTTTTTTGAGTAGGTATTACTCTTAATGGTATATGGTCAGGTTGCTGGTGTTGGAGGTAAATGCTGACTTTATTTTTATGAGCAGCACCTGCCAATTCGAGATTTTCCGCAACTTGCTGCCATATTTGCATCTGGCCGATAGCGGCTTTGAAGTGATTCGAAGAAAAGGTTTTTTCATTCTTAAACTTTAATGGATTCGTGTATAGAGTTGGCCAGATTTCAGAGAGAATATCAGCATTAAATTCTGGCATTTCAAAAGTATGAACGTCAAAATTCATGGTCTTCATTATCAGGTCGGTATTTTTTCTGTTAAGCGGCGCCAGATCGAAAATTTTGACGTTATCAGTTGGCAGCGGCTTCGGGCTCTCTTTACGGCAGCCGGTTAATGTAAAGGCTGTGGTTATATAAACGATTATCAGAGCGTACCTTAGCATAAGTTAAGATTATCAAAAAATAATAAGTCTGTCAATTTACGGTTAGTTGTAATATTATATGATTTATGCTTAGGAAAGGATTAGTACAGGTATATTCGGGCGATGGTAAGGGTAAGACGACGGCGGCTTTTGGTTTAGCGATGAGAGCTGCGGGGCGTGGTAATAAGGTATTCATCTATCAATTTCTCAAGCCTGCTTCAATGGAAACAGGGGAAAGGCTTGCTCTTGAATCTGCAGGATTGGAGATTACTGTGGAAGGCTTCGGGATGGAGTGGGATATGTTCAAATCTCCGGGAGATAGTGAACAGCTTTGTAAGGCTAAAGAAATGATCGCAGATACCCTTGAGCAGGTAACTGAAATGGCTCAAAATCGGGAGTATGATGTTATAATTTTAGATGAGCTGGTGTTTTGCCTGTCTAAGGGATTGGCTGAGCTTTGTGATATTCAAAAGCTTGTTGATAGCCGGGATGAGTGTGTTGAGCTTGTCTTTACCGGCAGGGGAGTTGATGAGCGTTTGATAGAGTTGGCAGATTTGGTGAGTGAGGTAAGATTGTTGAAAGACCCCTACAGTAAATCGCTTTCAGCGAGAAAAGGTATCGAATATTAACGATTATGGTCAAAATAATTGAATTTTTGTTATATTTTTGAAAATTAACAGCATTTTATCAGGATATTTCCCGCCATTTTTATGAGACCAGAATCGCATTTTGAAGTAACAGCTTTTTCGCGATATTCACAAGCCCTATAATAGCCATTAAAACAAGAGATAAATCTATTGTTGCGGTGAACTTATAAATGGAGTCAAACGTATATTAACGGTCATTGAGAAGGGTCTGAGAGAGCTGATAAAATAATAGCAATCTTAAGGTATGTTCTTTACTTGTCGATACTTATGTAGTAAAAATAATGTTTTTATAACTTGCGTATGGTTTCGACTTATTCAAGGAAGTTTTTTGCGGTTGGAGTGTAGCCGACGGGGACGGAGTCTATCCAGGCAGAATCACAAGTAGTTGAAAACGTAATATTCAAATATCACTCAATTTTGACATTTTCAGGAGCCCTGTCATATGAAAAAAGCACTTGTTACCGGTATTACCGGTCAGGATGGCTCATATCTGGCGGAACTACTGCTTAAAAAAGGTTATGAAGTCTGGGGTATCATTAGAAGGAGTTCATCTTTTCATACCGGTCGCATCGATCATCTTTATAAAGATCCCCATGAAAATCCAAAATTAAAACTCGTATATGGTGATCTTACTGATGGTAGTAACCTTGCGAATATAATTAATAGTATTCAGCCTGATGAAGTATATAATCTTGGCGCGCAGAGCCATGTAAGAGTCAGTTTTGATATGCCAATTTATACGGCCAATACTGATGCTGTCGGTACGCTGCGATTACTCGAAGCTATACGAACGATGGATAAAACCGCCAGGTTTTATCAGGCATCAAGTAGTGAAATGTTTGGAAAGGTTTTAGAGACTCCGCAATCTGAAACGACGCCTTTTTACCCACGAAGTCCATACGGTTGCGCTAAAGTATATTCATACTGGCAAACGGTAAATTATCGTGAGGCTTATGATATGTTTGCATGTAATGGGATATTATTTAATCATGAGTCACCAAGGCGGGGTGAGACATTTGTTACTCGAAAAATCACCCGGGCAGCGACAAGGATCAAGCTTGGTCTGCAGGATAAGATTTATCTCGGTAATCTTGACGCCAAAAGGGACTGGGGCTATGCGGGTGACTATGTGGAGGCGATGTGGTTGATGCTCCAGCAGAATGAGCCGGATGATTATGTTGTAGCAACAGGTGAGATGTATTCGGTGAGAGAATTTCTCGATGAAGTATTTGGTTATCTTGATCTCGACTGGGAAGAATATGTGGAAATCGATAAGCGATATTTCAGGCCCACTGAAGTAGATCTGCTGATAGGCGATGCGAGCAAGGCGAAAAAGAAACTCGATTGGGAGCCCAAGGTTGATATGAAAGGGCTTGCTCAAATGATGGTGGATTCGGATATGAAACTTGCGAAGAATGAAAAAATAGTAAAGGACAGCAGATAGATATAAAATGAGTGACTTTTTTAAGAACAGGCGAATAGTTGTGACCGGTGGCGCGGGCTTTCTTGGCAGTTATGTATTGCAGAAACTTCGTGAGAGAGAATGTGAAAATATTCTTGTGCCGGAGATCGAAACATACGATCTTGTTCAGATAGAAGGTATCAAGCGGATGTACGATGATATGAAGCCTGATGTAGTAATCCATCTGGCTGCGGTTGTCGGGGGGATTGGTGCTAATCGTGAGCATCCCGGTGAATTCTTCTACAAAAATCTGATGATGGGTGTGCAGCTTATCGAAGAAGGCCGATTGAGAGGGATCGAGAAATTTGTAGCTATCGGAACTGTTTGTGCTTACCCTAAGTTTACTCCGGTACCCTTTAAGGAGGAGGATATCTGGGATGGCTATCCTGAGGAGACTAATGCTCCTTATGGTTTAGCTAAAAAGATGTTATTAGTTCAATCTCAGTCTTACAGGCAAGAGTATGGATTTAATTCGATATTTCTATTGCCTGTTAATTTATATGGGCCGAGGGATAATTTTAATCCAGCCAGCAGCCATGTGATTCCAGCGTTGATAAAGAAGTGTGTGGATGCGATAGATTCAGGTGCGGATCATATCGATTGCTGGGGGACAGGCAGCGCGTCGAGAGAATTTATTTATGCAGAAGATGCGGCAGAGGGGATACTTCTTGCGGCCGAGCATTATAACGGGGAGAGTCCTGTTAATATTGGCTCCGGATTCGAGATAACTATCAAGGAACTTGTAGAGAAGATTGCTGAGTTGACAGGCTTTGAGGGTGAGATCAGATGGGATAGCAGCCAGCCGGACGGTCAGCCCCGTAGATGCCTTGATACATCAAAAGCTAAAGAACTTTTCGGCTTTGAGGCTAAGACGACTTTTGACGAGGGATTAAAGAATACTATTGACTGGTATAGAGGGAATCCGGCAGGTTAAAAAGACATGAGCTTTTATTTGATAAATTCATTCAGCTTATCAAGAAGTATCTGTATTTCTTTAATAAAAAGTCCGGCAGGATCGTGTCCCTGTCTTGGGCCAAAGATCTTTTCAATATCAGGATGTTTGACAAAATGGCTGGGAAAGTATCCAACATTGAATTTTCTTGCAATGTCAGGATGTTCCTTGGCATTGATTAAGACCGGTACAAATTGGGTTTCGATATATTCTTTGACTTTTGGGTTGTTGTATGTTCTTCGAAAGTTGTGCCCCGTCATCTCGTTGCGAGGTTCGGTGTAGAAAGCTACAAGCAAGGGCTTGTTAGATTCTTTAGCAATCTTAACAGCTTCTTCATAGTTGGTAATCCAGTCTATAGGTGTTCTTTTGTTGGCCAGAAAAACAATCACGATGAAAGCAACTGCGATAGCCACAATAATAAACAAAGAATTATTTGATTTTTTTTCTTTTTTTGACTCGGCCATGAATAAGACTCCATTATGAGATTAATATGGTTTTATTATATGCTGACAGATTATTAAGTCAAGCTAACGTTTCTGGATATTACATTTGAGTAATGCAGATTTACAAAGTAATGGTATTTTGAGTAAATTGTCAGTGCAGTATTTGCTGGTGCTTGTCCTGTGCCTGGTCTTATATACAGTCACTTGTGCACCGACGGTCCTGTGGCAGGATAGCGGATTATTTGTTTATCGTATCTGGCATAATGATATTGAAGGAAACCTTGGCATAGCTCTTTCTCATCCATTGTATATAATGGTGGGTATGCTGTTCAAGGCTATACCTTTGGGAGGGGTTGCATGGCGGGTAAACATGGTATCCGCAGTTTTTGGCGCCGTAGCGATAGCTAATTTATATTTACTGCTTCGTCTCTGGCTTGAAAATGTCTGGCCTGCTGTTATTGGGGCGGTAAGCCTGGCTGTTTCATGGACGTTTTGGCAGCATGCGGTACTTGCTGAGACTTATACACTTTATGCCGCTCAGCTATTTACTGAACTTTTAGTATTATTGCAGTATTGCAGGACAAAAAGAGGCGGATATTTATATCTACTTGGTTTTTTAAATGGCCTTGCTATCGCGAATCATCTTTGGGGTATATTCCCGCTTGCATGTTATGGTGTCTATATATTGATTTTGCTGTTCAGGAAGCAGGCTACTATTAAAGTTTTAATCGGTTTTGTCTTACTTTGGGTAATAGGTGCGGCACCTTATGAATACTTGATAATTCGTGATATTATTGCCAATGGAGATGTAGCAGCGACAATTAGGTCAGCTTTGTTCGGTAATGGTTGGCAAAGCAGGGTTTTAAATGCCTCACTTTCAATAAAGATAGTATTAGAAAATGTGGTATTTGTCCTGCTTAATTTTCCTACACCGAATATTATTCTTTTGTTTGCAGGGTTATTTTTTGTTAATAAAAGGACGTCACTAAAAAGCTTCACAGCTATTTTAATATCGATGTCGATAATGTTTTTTGTTTTTGCATTTCGATATACAGTACCTGACAGGCACGCATTTTTTGTGCCGTTTTATTGTATAGCAGCTTTGATCCTTGGTGTTGGCGCTGATTGGTTTTTCAGTAAATATAAAGCCTTCAATCTAAAAGTTATAATTCTTTTAATGGCATTAGTGCCCGTTGGCTTGTATTTTATTACCCCAGAGATAGCTCGAAAGTATTATCCATCTCTTGCGCAACGGCGACAAAGGCCTTATCGTGACGAATATAAGTATTGGCTTGCCCCCTGGAAAACAGGAGATGATGGAGCTGAACGTTTTGCGACAGAGGCGCTTGAGTCTGCAGGGGCTAATGCGGTAATTTATGCTTATACAACGGATGTGCATGCTTTATTATATTTGCAGGAAGTTAAAGGCAAAAGGCCGGACGTAAAAATCATATCTGATTATGATTGTAGCGAGGGAGCAAAAGTGTTAGATGATACAGTAGCTTCTGCTCTTGTTTCAGAAGGAAAGTTGTATGTGACAAGCGCAGATAAAAATTATTATCCAGGATTTTTGGATGATAAATATGATTTTGTCCAATCGGGGCATTTGTGGCAGGTTATAGAAAAGAGGTAGTTTGATATGAAAAAGTTTGCGTTAATAGGTGTGGGCGGCTATATCGCTCCACGTCATTTAAAGGCTATCAAGGAGACTGGTAATACCCTTATCGCGGCCCTGGATAAAAATGATTCTGTGGGGATTCTTGATTCATATTTTCCGGATGCTGCATTTTTTACAGAATTTGAAAGATTCGACCGTTACCTTGAAAAGCTAAGGCATGAGAAGGGGCAAAGAATAGATTATGTTACAGTATGTTCTCCGAATTACCTTCATGATGCCCATATAAGGTTTGCACTCAGGATAGGTGCGGATGCTATATGTGAAAAACCATTGGTCTTAAATCCCTGGAACGTTTCAGCGCTGATCAAGAGCGAGCAGGAGACCGGACAAAAGATAAACACTATAATGCAGCTTAGATTGCATAATTCCATCAAAG
>JANQHJ010000018.1 GCA_028282745.1 Sedimentisphaerales bacterium
TTCGCGATGGCGCTCGATGAGATGGGGTATAAGGCTATCAGCTTTACCGGCGGGCAGATCAAGATGATGACCGACGGCGTACACAGCAAGGCTCGCATCAAGAGTATCGGGGCCGAGAGGATCCACGAGCAGATCGAAGATGGTAAGATCGTTCTGGTAGCCGGGTTCCAGGGGATCGACGATCTCGGCAATATTACGACGCTCGGCAGGGGCGGCTCGGATACCAGTGCGGTGGCATTGGCCGCGGCGCTGGGTGCGGATTCGTGCGAGATATATACCGACGTTGACGGGATATATACCACCGATCCGCGAAAGTTCAAAAAAGCTGTTAAGATGAAACAGATCAGCTACGACGAAATGCTGGAACTGGCCAGCCTGGGTGCAGGTGTTATGCACTCAAGGGCGGTGGAGTTCGGCAAGAAATATAATGTAAAAATTCACGTAAGAAGCAGTAGTGAACAAATCGAAGGCACCTTTATTACTCACGAGGAAAAGAAAATGGAAGAAGTTGTGGTCTCCGGAGCAACAATCCAAAAAGATATGGCCAAGATCAGTCTTATCAGTGTCGATAATAAGCCCGGTAATGCGGCTAAGGTCTTTACGCATCTGGCACAGGCGCGAGTGGTCGTTAATGATATTGTTCAGACAGAAGTCAGTGATAAAAAGGCTAACCTTTCATTTACGGTCGGGACATCTGACCTCAAGGCGGCGCAGGAGGCTGTGGATGAGATCAGCTCCGAGATTAACTGTGAAGAGGTGTTCGTGCGTGACGATATTGCGGAGGTGTCGGTTGTCGGTATCGGCATGAGGACACATTACGGCGTTGCTGAGAAGATGTTCAGTTCCCTGGCAAAAGCCAAGGTCAATATCGATTCGATCACTACCAGTGAAATCCGCATCAGCTGTATAGTTGATGACCATCAGGCCCAAGATGCTCTTGAGGCTGTTTGCCTGGCGTTCGAGCTCAATAAACCTGCTGAAGAGCGGAGTTAATTTATTAGAGTCTCTAACTTAATGAATAAAAAGAACTTTTTTAATAGTCAAAACCGGCATTTGTCTTCTTTTTGTTATGTACTATTAGTATTTAGCACAACGGATTTGCAATGTCATACGCAATGAGTTCTAAGCGACGGAACCTTGTCTTTGCGTTCGTTTTTCTGCTGCTGGCGTTGCTGGCGGTTCTCGATCTTGTCTCGCGAAAATTGGATGACCGGGTTGGGATTTCGTCAAAGAAGCAGCAACTTCATGGTGACTATAATAAATATCACGGCCGCAGCTTCGTGGTCGTGAAAGTTGTTGACGGCGACACGCTCGATATTAATATTCCAGACGGTAATCATACTACGACAAGGATTCGTCTTTGGGGGGTAGATACGCCGGAGACTTCGAAGTCACCGGCAGGGCAGATGTACTATGGGCCGGAGGCGTCTAAATTCGTAAGCGAATTGGTGCATAATAAAAATGTTACCGTTTATCTCGATCCTGGAAATAACAGCAGGGGGAAATACAAAAGACTGTTAGCGTATTTGCAAATGGAGGATGGCAGGTATCTCAACAGTGTGATAATCTCCGAGGGGTACGGCTATGCCGATCTGCGTTTTGAGCATAGCTGGTATAATACTTATAAACAGCAGGAATCGGCGGCGCGTTCTCAAAAGAAAGGCTTGTGGCGGGGTGTCAGGCGAGAAATGCTGCCGGGCTGGTTACAAAGGGAAAGGCCGGGTTTGTTAAAAAACGATAACTAAAGTGTTCTATGCTGTAAGCATTTCGTGTTGATATTGCCAGGTGATGGTTTATAATAGCTTTATGGTTAAAAGCGATACAAGTGATGAAGCTTTGTGTGTGCAGACTCAAATCTACCGTGAAATGCCGGTTTGTCAAAAGGCGGCGCTTATATTCAGCGCCTATGAAATGGGCAAACATATTTCCATGTCGGGGATAAGAGAACGAAATCCCCAGGCGAGTGATCGGCGAGTCTGGTTAATGTGGGCAAAGCAGCATCTTGGGGCGGAACTTTTTGAGCAGGTCTATGGAAACGCATTAAATGAGTGGTCTTGACCAGTTCAGTGTTATCAGTGATTTTGTTAGCATCCTTGAGAAGTTGAAGATTTCATATCTTATCGGCGGCTTACTGGCGAGTTCTTTGTATGGCGCGGTACGTTTTACAGAAGATGCGGATATTACTGTTGAGCCATTCGATTCTAAGGCGGATGAATTCTTAAAATCACTCTACGGGAATTATTATGTAAGTTCTGAAGCGATGCATCAAGCTTTGGTTGATAAAACAAGCTTCAATATTATTCACATAAAAACGGCGTTTAAAATAGATGTATTTGTGCAACCTAATCAGCCTTATGAAAAGCAAATGCTATCTCGCGGTATAAAAAGGAAACTATCTGATACCGTCGATAAGGAATTTAATTTTGTTACGCCTGAGGATATAGTACTTTTAAAAATCAACTGGTACGTACAAGGTGGACGTGTTTCCGAGCGCCAAAGAAATGATGTAATGGGCGTGTTGAGGGTTCAGGCTGAGAATTTAGATTACGATTATCTAAACAAATGGGCTCGGAAGCTTGGCTTTTCAACAGAACTTGATAAATTACTTGATGAAGTAGGCGGCTGTGATTATAAACCGTAGTCTTTGATCTTTCGGTATAGGGTTCGTTCGCCGATGCCGAGGATCTTAGCGGTCTGTTCTCTGTTGTTATTGGTTCTGGCGAGGGTGTCCTTTATTACCTGCTTCTCGATCTCATTCAGGCTCATACCGCTTAGATCGGCAGTCGGGCTTGTCGTGCCGGGCAGTTGGCGGAGCTGGTGGATTTCCGGCGGGATGTCTCTAACGTCGAGCTTGTCGGTATCGCACATAACTACCATAGTGCGGACAGTATTTCTCAGTTGCCTGATGTTGCCGGGCCAGTTGTAACCGGTAAGGATGTCGGCAGTTGGTTTTGTAATGCCGGTAACATTGGCACCGGTTTCGTCGACGGCTTCTTCGATAAAGAAATCTATGAATTCAGGAATGTCGGCTCGGCGGTTTTTTAGTGCAGGGATTGTGATACTGACGCCCTTGATCCTGAAGTATAAGTCCTGTCTGAATTTTTTCTTTTCGACGAGTTCCAGCAGGTCGTGATTAGTCGCGCTTATGATGCGGACATCGACTTTGACTGTTTTGTCTGTTCCAACGGGTATGACAATGCCGTCTTCGAGGACACGGAGCAGCTTGGCCTGCATGTTCAAAGGCATGTCACCAATTTCATCGAGAAATAGCGTGCCCTGATCGGCAATTTCGAAAAGGCCCTTTCTGTCAGCGGTGGCACCGGTAAAGGAGCCCTTGGCATGGCCGAAGAGTTCCGATTCGAGTAGTGATTCGGTCAGGCCGGCACAATTGATAGGCCTGAAAAGTTTTTTGCTGCGATTTGAATTTTCATGGATCGCGCGGGCTATTAATTCCTTACCTGAGCCGGACGGGCCTTCTATCAATACAGAAATGTCGGAAGGGGCGACTCGTTTGAGCACTTCGAAAATGCCTTGCATCGCGGGGTCTTTGCCGCGGACGCCTTCGAAGAAAAAACCGTCAATAGCTTCCGAGGTCACGGCAGAACGTGCTTTTTCAGTTGATATATTTTTTGCGGCCTGGTCAACGAGTGAGCGAAGTTTATCAATGTCTATCGGTTTGACGAGATAGTCGTAAGCGCCGCGGCGAATAGCGTCTTTGCAGGTTTCTATCGTAGCATAAGCTGTGATGAGTATTACTGCGCAATGCGGGCTGTTGCTTTTGGCCTGGTCGAGGACGTCGAGGCCGTCGTAATCATCGTCTTCGAGCTTGAGGTCCGTAATGACAATATCTATAGGCTCGTTGCGGAGTATCTCGAGTGCGTCTTTGGCAGTGTAAACCGGGATGGCTTTGGCGCACTGGGCCTCCATCGCCTCGGCGATACCATCGGCATGATTGCGTTCGTCGTCAACAACTAAAATTACCGTGTCATTTGACATTTCTATTTGCTTTCAAGTAGAGGTAATTCTATTAAAAAAGATGTTCCTTTTCCAGGTTCGCTTGTTACAGAGATATTTCCTTTATGAGCGTCTATTATTCTTTTGGACGTAGCCAGGCCGAGTCCTGTTCCGCCGGGGCGGGAAGAGAAAAACGGCTTGAATATATGCTCGAGTTTTTCAGGTGTTATGCCGGGGCCGGTATCGCTTATCCTGATCTGGGCGAACCTGTCGGATTTGTCGGTCTGGATTATTAGCTCGCCGCTGCCAGCCATTGCCTGCTGGGCGTTTAAAAATAAATTCAGCAGCACCTGTTTGAGCATAGCTGCATCGGCTTTACAAAAAAGCGGATCGCTGAATAAATTTTGGCGGATCATTATCGAATGGCTCTGGGCCTGGGGTGAATAAAAGTCTATCATGTCCGAAGCTATCTCATTGATGTCTATCTCTGCGGTTTCGAGTTCCTGTCGCCCGACGTATCTAAGGAATCCGGAAAGGATCCGCTCTACTCTTTCAGTTTCCTGCTCGGTGACGGAGATCTTTCTCTTTGCGCGGGCAAGGAGTCTTTGCTGCTTGTCGGGTGAAGTACTGTCAATTATAGCATTTAGCTCTTCGGAGATCAGCTTTAGATTGACCTTGACCGTAGAGAGAGGATTCTTGATCTCATGGGCAAGTTCGCCAGTCAGATTAGCTAACTGGCGTATTTGCTCCGAGTTCTCGTCAAATTCATTATCTATTGAAGGTCGCTGTTCAGGTCCTTCCATGGTATCGGAGATTCAATAATACTATTATTTTTCTTCGTCAGATTTATCTTCACTGCCTTTACCGCCGTCTTCGGCGATCACGGCTTTTCGGGAAAGCTTATATCTGCCCTGATCGTCGATAAGCAACAGCTTGACATCGATAATGTCGCCTGCTTTGCAGACGTCGTCAACGTTCTTTACGTATCCGTCGCTAAGCTCGCTGATATGGCAGAGCCCTTCGACGCCTGGTACGAATTCAACAAAAGCTCCGAATTCTCTACAGCTGACGACTTTGCAGTCTCTGTAAATTTTCCCCGGCTCCGGCGGAGTCGTTAAGGCTTCGATCATTTCCTTGGCTTCGAGATGGTTGTTGCCGCCTACGCAACTGATGAAAATGGTGCCGTCGTCTTCGATCTCGACAGTAGCTTCAGTTTTTTCCTGGATGCTCTTTACCATCTTGCCGCCCGGGCCGATGACCTTGCCGATGAGTTCAGGATCAATCTTGATGCTTATCATCTTCGGAGCGTATTCGCTCAATGTTGTCCTTGGTGCGTCGATGGCTTTGCCCATGATATCGAGGATGTTCAGTCTTGCTGTTTTGGCACGTTCGAGAGCTTCAACCATAATGTTGTGAGCGAGGCCTTCTGCCTTGATGTCGAGCTGGATAGCGGTGATACCTTCCGTGGTACCGGCAACCTTAAAGTCCATCTCGCCGAAATGATCCTCTTCGCCGATGATGTCGGTCAGGAGTTTGTGCTCGCCGTTATCATCAGTTATCAAACCGATGGAGATACCCGCTACAGGTTTATGTATCGGGACGCCCGCATCCATGAGGGCGAGGCAGCCGCCGCAAACCGAAGCCATTGAGCTCGAACCATTTGATTCGGTTATGTCCGAGACAAGGCGGATGGTATATGCGAAATCTTCTTCTTTCGGCCTGACCTGATAAAGGGCTTTTTCGGCGAGAGCGCCGTGGCCGATCTCTCTGCGGCTGACGCCGCGGATGGGTCTTACTTCACCGACCGAGAACGGCGGAAAGTTATAGTGTAATGTAAAGTTTTGAGTGTATTCGTCCATCAGGCCGTCAACGATCTGTGCATCACGGACGGTGCCGAGTGTCGCGGTGACCAGGGCCTGGGTTTCGCCGCGTGTGAATAAGGCTGAGCCATGTGTACGTGGGAGTACGCCGACTTCGCATGTAATTTCACGCAGGTCCTCATAGCCCCTGCCATCTGCACGTTTACCTTCGAGCAGGAGTTTTTTGATGGTTTTACCTTCGATGTCGTGAACTATTCTGCCGACTAAAGATTTGCTAAAGACTTCCTTGTCAGGATTTGCTTTATCTTCTTCACAATACTGTAGTTTTGTGTCTTCATAAAGCTGTTTTACCGAATCTTTACGCTCGGTCTTATCAGTCAATTGTTTGAACTCGTACATTTTGTCAAAAATTTCAGATTCGATCTTTTGGGCAAGTTCTTCATTTTGTTCGACGAGGATAATCTCTTTTTCAACGCCGATTTCGGCCTGCATCTCAGAGATCATGTCGCAAACTTGTCCGACGACTTCGTGTGCCTTTGCAACAGCTTCGGCGACGACATCTTCGGCGACCTCTTTAGCCTCGATCTCTATCATGTTGATGGCTTCTTTCCGTCCGCCGAGCAGTAAGTTCAGATCGCAGGTCTCTAACTGCTGATGTGTCGGGTTGACAACAAATTCACCGTCAACTCTTGCGAGTCTGCAGGAGCCGATCGGCCCGAGGAACGGGATTTTGCTGATAGAAAGAGCGGCACTTGCGCCGATCATAGCAAGAATGTCCGGGTCGTGCTCGCCGTCGAAACTCATGACGTTGGCGATAACCTGTACTTCCTGGAAATAACCTTCCGGGAATAACGGGCGGATAGGCCTGTCGATCATTCTTGCGGTGAGAGTTTCCTTTGTGCTTGGTCTTCCTTCTCTTTTGATAAATCCGCCTGGGAATTTGCCGGCGGCGGATGTTTTTTCACGGTACTCGACACTAAGCGGGAAGAAGTCAATGTCTTCCCTGGCTTTTGACGTGGTGGCCGTTACTATTACAACGGTCTCGCCATATTGAACGACGACAGAACCGTGTGCTTGTCTTGCGATCTTGCCGGTCTGTATAGATAATTTCTTGCCGCCGATCTCTTTTTCTATTGTATATACTTGTGACATTTAAAATCCTCTTTAATATTTTGTTAAGCTTAGCCAATCGAAGCCTTATTCGGGCTTCATTGTGAGCTTAGTTGATTGTTTATTTACGCAGTCCTAATCTCGAAATAATGTCTCGGTAACGCTTTGGGTCTTTCTTGTTGACATATTTCAGCAGTGCCGAGCGTGTTCCGACCATCTTGAGCAGGCCGCGTCTTGAGGCGTGATCCTTTTTGTGGATTTTCAGGTGCTCAGTGAGTTCGTTAATACGTGTTGTCAATAGCGCAATCTGTACCTCAGGTGAGCCGGTATCGCCTTCGTGGACCTCATAATCGCCTATTATTTTCTTTTTCTGGTCTTTTGTTAACATATTTGGACTAATTCCTTTCTAAAAACAAAATTCAATATGGTAAATACATACCCTCAAGGCAGCCGCTGCTGTAGAAGCCGCCGTGGGGCGAAAACAGTATTATATAGGTATATATCGGCAAATGCAATGAAAACAAATTAATTTTGTGAGGTGTTAAATGGCCCGGCTGTTAAGTAATCAAATTCTTGACAATTGGTCTTAATAGCAGTAAAAATGCGTAATTCGACGGACCAAATTATGATGCTGGTATTATAAAGGAGTGTTGATGGCTAAAAAGAGTTTATGTGACGATTGCAGCGGGCTTTGCTGTAGATATTTTGCTCTGCCGATAGAAACGCCGGATGATTGGGATGACTACGATGATATTCGCTGGTATCTTTGCCACAGGGATATAACTGTTTTTGTAGAAGATGGCGACTGGTATATCAATGTCAAGAATAAGTGCAGGCACCTGAGAGATAAAGACCATCGCTGTACTATCTACGAGAAACGACCTAAGATATGCCGGAAGTACCATACAAAAGAATGTGACCTGACCGAGGGTGAGTATGATTACGAGCTGCACTTTACCGATGACAAGCAGATGGAAGAGTATATGAAGATCAAGTTCGATAACAATGTCACGGAAAAGCGAAAAGATAAACAGAGAGCCCAAAAGAAGGCCAGGAAGAAAGTTAAGAAATGAAAATACCGCCGGTAAAAGGTACTCGTGATTTTTATCCGGAACTGATGCGGGTCCGTAATTTTATCATTGATGGATGGAAGGCGGTATCGCTGCGTAACGGATTCGAGGAATACGACGGCCCCATTTTCGAGCTGCTGAAAATGTATCAGATCAAAAGCGGCGATGAAATTGCCGAACAGCTTTTTAATCTTGTCGATAGGGGTGGCCGTGAGTTGGCGATCCGGCCTGAGATAACGCCGACTTTGGCTCGCATGGTCAATCAGCAGATCAACTCACTGCCGAGGCCCATCAAGTGGTTTTCCGTGCCAAGGCTTTGCCGTGCGGAGAGGCCGCAAAAAGGCAGACTTCGTGAATTTTTCCAGTGGAACGTTGATATTATCGGAGTTGATGATGTCTTAGCTGATGCAGAGGTGATATTTACAGCGGTCGATTATTTAAGAGAAGTAGGGCTGAAAGAAGGTGATATTTTAGTGAAGATATCCAGCAGGAAAATGCTGGCTGAAATTCTTTTATCGATAGGAGTGGGGCAAGAGCAGTTTGATAGTGTTTATGCGGTGCTCGATAAGAGAAGTAAAATGCCAGCTGAGGCATTCGAAGAAATGCTGGTTGGTTGTATCAGTGATAGTGGCAAAAGAGCGAAAGTTATCGAAGTGATGGCGGTCGAATCACTTGAGCAGATAAGCTCTATTATCGAAGTTGATGAAAAATTGACCACAGCTATCGACGAAGTTCAAAGGCTATTCGAGTTACTTAGTGTAATGGGTATCGCCGAGTTTTGCCAGTTCGATATAGGTATTGTAAGAGGGCTGGCGTATTATACCGGTATTGTTTATGAGATATACGATAAGAAGGCAGAGCTAAGGGCAATAGGCGGTGGTGGACGATATGATAATTTGCTGAAGCAGTTCGGCGGCCCTGATGTTACTGCAACAGGCTTTGGGATGGGTGACTGCGTACTGGGTATTTTGCTCGAAGAAAAAGGATTGTTAAAAGCAGCATCGGTCGGCGGGGCAATCGATTATTTTGTTGCTTACGCCGATGGGCAGTATCAGAACAAAGCGGTAGAGATTACAGCTAAGCTTCGCGGTAAAGGGCTTAAAGTGAACTTCAGCTATAAGGGCGGCAATCTCGGTAAGCAGTTAAAACAAGCATCAAGTCAGGGGGCTGGTGCGAGTATCATCGTTGGGCAGGAGATCGAGAACGGGCAACTGGCAGTGAAAGATATGCACAGTGGTGAGCAGAAAGTGGTGGGAGTAGAGGAATTTTGGGCATCTCTTTAGCGGGGTGGGTATGGTCGAGAGTTCGGTTAATCATTATGAGAGGGCTTTCGAGAACTGGCTGATCAGTAATCACATCAAATATACTGCAATAGACCAAAACAAACGTGTCGCATTCGGCAAGGCGAAGATCAAGAGCTTCGATTTTATTTTGTATCCCAATGATAACCTTACAATTATGGCTGAGGTCAAGGGCAGGATATTTAAAGGAACTACGTTCGAAAAGCTGACAAGTTTTGAGTGCTGGGTATTAGCTGATGATGTTGAGGGGCTGGTTCAATGGCAGAGCGTGTTCGGGGCTGAGCATGAAGTGATATTTGTTTTCGCCTATAAAATTGAAAATGTAGATGTTGATTTCGACGGGCGGCAAGTTTTCGATTATCAAAGCGGGCGGTATGTGTTCTTTGCAATCCGGTTAGAAGAATATCTAAAGTATATGAAACAGCGAAGTCCGAAATGGCGGACGGTCAACCTGGCGGCGGATAAATTCAGGCAGTGTGCCAGACAATTAGAAGAAATACTATTGTAAGCTCTAAATCAGAAACACTAAATTCTAAACAAATTCTAATTTTCAAAATTTAAATGTTTTAAACGGACATCTCAAGCTTAAGGCAACTTCGTTATAGTCTAATTATGGTTCATTTATTATATTGTAAGCGATGAGAATAATAGCAGGTTCAAAACGTGGCATGAGGCTAAACAGCCCGAAGGGCGATGTGTCTCGGCCGATCGTCAACAGGGTTAAGGAATCACTTTACAGCGTACTCTATAGTTATGATCTGCCGGCTGGGGCGGTTGTCGCCGATGTATTCAGCGGAGTGGGATCGCTGGGGCTGGAGGCTCTTAGCAGAGGCGCTGAGTTTGTGACGTTCGTTGAGCAGGACCCAAAGATAGAGTCGGTTCTGAAGAAGAATATTGAAAAGGCCGGTTTTATAAAACAGTCTAAAGTTGTCCGTGCGAACGCTTATAAGGTCGGGGCGGTAATGGATTTCGATAAGGGGCAATATGACCTGGTATTCGTCGATCCGCCTTACCCGACAACGAAGGATGTTGGTGAAGATTCAAGGTTGGGCAAGTTGTTCGATGTTTTAGTCCAGCAGGTAAAAGACAGCGGGATAGCTGTTGTTCGTACGAATGAAAAGAGTGAACTGCTGGCGAGCTATGGGATATTTGATGTGGTCGAGCGGCGGAAATGGGGTACAATGAATATCGCGATTTTGAAAAAAGGCTGCGATGAGCAATAAGGAATCAGCAATTAAGATAATCAGAAAACTGCGAGCGGCTGGGTTCGAGGCCCTGCTGGCTGGTGGATGTGTGCGCGATATGCTGCTTAGGAAGCGCGCGAAAGATTATGATGTTGCGACCAGTGCGGTGCCGAAGCAGGTTATGGGGATGTTCAAACGGACGTTGAAGGTAGGTGCGAAGTTCGGTGTGGTTATAGTGCTCGACGGTGATGAGCAAGTCGAGGTTGCAACATTTCGCAGTGAGGCTGATTACGATGATGGCCGTCGGCCGAGCCATGTCGAATTTTGCAGTGCAGAGGAAGACGCGAAAAGGCGCGACTTTACTATCAATGGGATGTTTTACGATCCGGTTTCCCGAAAGGTTATAGATTATGTCGGTGGGCAGAAAGACCTGAAGAAAAAACTTATACGAACGATAGGTGATGCAGATGAGAGGTTTGGTGAGGATTATTTGAGGTTGCTTCGGGCGGTGAGATTTTCTACAAGGCTCGGTTTTAAGATCGAGCCGAAAACATATAAAGCCATCTGTAAAAAGGCGGCAAAAATAAATCAGATCAGCGGCGAGCGAATATCGATGGAGTTGGAAGGGATATTGATATGTCCCGAAAGAGCGGCTGGGGTGGAATTGCTGATAGAGACCAGTCTTGCGAAAAAAATATTTACAGGCTTTGGCAGGAAGAATGCGAAAGTTGGGGTAGATGTTTTGAGCTGTTTTCCAAAGGCTATAAATTACCCGCTGGGATTGGCTGGGCTTTTCGCCGGATACGATACGCAATATGCTATGGATAAATGTAAGCTGTTAAAGCTTAGCCGGAATCAAATTCGACACATCAAATTTCTGTTAGAGAAAAGAGGTAAGCTGCTTGATGTTAATATGTCGTTAGCTGAGCTTCGCAAGATAGCGGCGGAGCCTTATTTCGAGGATCTTTGTAAGTTTCAGCGGGCGATACAAAGAGCGATTATAGGGACGAATAGTTCGCTTACACCCATAATAAAGATAAAGCATCGGCTCAAAATGTTAGGTGATATTGAGTTGAAGCCGAAGCCGTTATTGAATGGTTATGAGTTGATGAAGCTCGGCTCGGTGAGCGGGCCTGTCGTGGGACAGTTGTCGAATGAGATGTATATAGCTCAACTCGAAGGGCAGATTGAGACTGCCGAACAGGCCCGGCAGTGGGTTCGTAAATGGATATATAAGCACAATGAAATTAAAAAGTAGGCGGATTTTGAATGCTTCCATCATCACTGTTAATTAAACCGTCCGGCTCGGATTGTAATATCGATTGCAAGTATTGTTTTTATAAGTGTCGTTCGTCGGAAGTCGGCCAAGGCAAACAGCGAATGAGTGACGAAGTGCTCGAGAAGATGGTCAAAGATTATCTTGAGCTTGGTTTGAATGTCAGTTGCTTTGCCTGGCAGGGTGGTGAGCCGACTTTGATGGGGCTTGACTTTTATAAAAAGGCAGTCGATTTTCAGAAAAAATACGGCAAAGATGGTCAGGCGGTAAGCAACGCTTTACAAACTAATGCTATTTTGCTTAATGATGAATGGTGCGAATTTTTAGCTGAGAATAAATTTCTTGTCGGGATAAGTATCGACGGGCCCAAGCATATACATGATTACTATCGAAAAGATTACGCCGGCAACGGGACATGGGACAAAGTTATGCGGGCGATCGAGAGATGCAAAAAGCATGGCGTATTGTTCAATGTTCTGATTCTGATCAACGATCAAAACGTAGGGTGTCCCGATGAGATATTCGATTTCTTCGTCGAGCAGGATATTCAATACTGGCAGTTCATACCATGTGTTGAAAACGACCCGGGGACTAATGAGGCTGCATCGTTTTCGGTCGAGCCGGTTAAGTACGGCGAATTTATGTGCAGGATATTCGACCGCTGGTATGAATATGGGCCTACAAAAATAAGTATCAGGCTGTTCGAGACGCTGCTTAGTTTTTATTTAAGGGGCGAGCATACGATTTGTACTTTCAGCAGGCAGTGTGCTGATTACTTTGTCATTGAGCATACCGGTGACGTATTTGTATGTGACTTTTTCGTCGATCCGAAATGGTGGATGGGCAATATTCTGGAGACATCTATACGTGAGCTTTGTGACAGCCCGGTCAAAAAAGATTTTTGTCACAGTAAGCAAAACCTGTGCAATAAATGCCTGGTCTGCAGGCATTTGGCGATCTGTCGGGGTGGTTGTATGAAGGACAGATTAGGTGGGCCGGATGGGGGATTTAATAAGGCTTCTTACCTTTGTGAGGGCTATAAGAAGTTCTTTGACCATAGTTTAGGGCGATTGGCTCATATAGCATCGGTCATCAAAGCCCAGCAGGGGCCGCAAGGGCCGGGGCAAAATATGTAAAAAATAAGTTTTTGAGGGGAATTTTAACTCCCTATATCTCCCAGAGCCCCTATTCTTCAATGGAGGATTTCTATTGACAGAATAGGTAATTTTATGTAGTATAGGGTTATATATGCCGACTAATATAAGTGCTTGTTTTGTTTAGTCTTAGCATAAAAAGCACAGCCAAAACCAAGGCTGAATAAGGTTGGGGTGCGAACCGACGTGTCTATGAGTGTTTTTATCGGTCGCTGTTTTAATTGGCGACGTGAAACTTAATTTTGGAGATTATTTCGATGAAGAAGGGCAAATCTTTAGGATTGGCGCTGGTACTCGTATTTTTAGTGAATTTTAGTGTTTTTGCGGACGAGCTAAGCGATAACTGGGGCGATTTTCTTCATTATATAAAAATAGGGCGCCTGGACTTAGCCAAGGGGTACGGCCAGAATGTTATTGGTAGTGAGCCCGATCCAAAGGTTATCCTCGAATACTTCAGCGGTAATCCAAATGCTGCTGTACTTCTGAACAAGGGAGCAGATAATAAACATGATGCGGAATTCGCTGATATATGCAGTAAGATGCTGGCATTAGTCGAGCAGGGTAAATATGCCCGTCGTACTGAGTCGGCTATTATTGCTGGAGAGGTTCGCAGGTTGAGCAGTGACACGGCAAGAGGTAGATTGCTGGCTATCAAGCGTCTAAAAGATTCAGGCGAATACGCAATACCGTTTATGCTGGATGCAATGGCTGATCCGGCGAGAGAGAATGAGCTGCCGTTTATAATCAAGGCACTGCCGATGATCGGTAAAGACGCTATCCGGCCTTTAGCTGCGGCTTTGGAAACGAAAAATGTCGCTGTCAAAACAGAGATAGTTAAAGCATTAGGCAAGATCGGGTACCCGCAGAGTCTCGGATATCTCAAGTACGTTTCGGAAAATGATGAATCCGTACAGGTCAAAGATGCTGCAGCAACAAGTATTGGACAGATCAATAAAGCTGCGATGAATAAGTCTGCTGCCGAGTACTTCTATGGTCTGGCAGAGGATTATTATTATCATGCAGACTCTTTAGATCCGGCGGAGAAGGAAACCTTCGGTAATATCTGGTTCTGGGATGTTGAGAATCAAAGCCTTATTCGTGAGAAGGTTGACAGGAAGTATTTTTATGAGTTGATGTCGATGAGGTGCTGCGAGTGGGCCCTTAGGGCAGATGCCGGTTATGGCAAGGCAATCGGGCTTTGGATAGCTGCGTTCCTGAAGGCGGAAGAAACCGGTATAGCGATGCCTAAATACTTCGGTGACGGTCACGGCCCGGCGAGTGTATATGCTCAAACTGCAGGGCCGGAATATCTGCATCAGGCTCTTAGCAGGGCAGTCAAAGATAAGAATGCGTTCATCGCTTTACATACTATCGAAGCGTTGGCGACAAATGCAGGCGAGCAGTCTCTTGTGTACAGGCTCGGAACTGAACAGCCATTGTTGGCAGCACTGGAATTCGATAATAAAGCTGTTCGTTACAGTGCAGCTATAGCGCTTGGGGCGGCAGGGCCGAAGCAATTCTTCCAGCAGAATAAGCTGGCGGTTAAGAATCTGGCGATGGCTCTAAGGGAAAATGCCGCTGAAGTCACCGGGTCGAGCGAATTGTGGAGCGGTGAGATTGCAGAGACATACGCACTCCGGGCAGCTCAGGTTATGCTCAAGCTGGCTATTGAAAGAAATAAAGTGCTTGATCTGTCAGACGCACAGGAAGCTCTCGTTGACGCTTCCAAAGACCAGAGAGTTCCAATCAAAGTTAACGCACTGCAGATCCTTTCCTATCTGCCGAGTACAACAGCTCAAAAGGCGATAGCGACTACGGCTTTGGATCAGGATAATGCACTTGATATTCGTCTTGCAGCTTTCGGTTCATTGGCGATATCGGCGAAGATCAACGCTAACCAACTCGGTGAGAGCCAGATCGACGAGATATACAGCATCGTAAGTTCGGAAGAAGCAGATGAAAAACTGCGTGCTGCAGCTTCGGCTGCGTATGGAGCGTTGAACCTGCCAAGCCAGAAGGTAAAAGATCTCATCCTTGACCAGGCCAGGAAGTAATAATAGAATATCTGTTATAATGACAGGGTAACGGTGCCCTGTGTTAACGATATTTAATTGGCGACAAGGTAATGAGAGATAAAGTTATCCAGGCGATACAAATCCACCGGGAACTTCTTGATCAGTTCGAGTCTGCCGGTATAGATACAGTTATTGAAATTGCCACGATAATAATCGAATCTTTTCAGAATGGCGGTACATTATATCTTTGCGGTAACGGAGGATCTGCTGCGGATTGTCAGCACATAGCCGGTGAAATGACAGGCCGTTTCAAGGCTGAGAGAAAAGCCCTACCAGCGGTAGCTCTTTCGACAGATACATCTGTTATTACATGTTTGGGTAATGATTACGGCTTTGATAATATTTTTGTCAGACAGGTCGAGGGACTGGTTAAGTCAAATGATGTATTGTGGGCGTTTTCGACAAGCGGATCGAGTGTTAATGTTATTAAAGCTGTTAAGCTCGCAAAGGAGAAAAACGCCAAGATCGTAACATTTACCGGTAAAGCTGATAGTGAGCTGGAAAAGCTTTCAGATATATGTCTTTGTATCGGTTCTGATTATGCGAGTGATGCCCAGGAAATACATCAATTAGCATATCATATTATTTGCGGGCTGATTGAGGTCTCGATGAAGGATTAATTCAAGTCTTCTATTATATCCAGGGCGGTAGTTGTTTCATTTGTAGCTGGAGTTGGTTTGACGGAGTTAGTATCGTTTGGCTCGGTAAGTTTCGGTTTTTCAACAGGTTTATCCTTCGGTGTTTTTACCGCTTCATATTTTTTGGGCTGTGGTTTTTCAGGCTCGATATTCGCATCAAGCATTTTGACTACTATTTCTTTTATAGCGCCTTTTTTCCCACTTGAGCCGATGAATGTGTGTACTATATTTGACCATTTAACTACTGAAGCAATGGACTCTTTGGCATTTGAACGTTCCATTCCAAGCTTCTTACATAGGCTGGCAGATGCGAGCGGACTGGCACAGATAAGAAACGCTACGAATGCCCATATGAGCATACCACTTAAGAATCCTAAAAAACCGCCGCCGAAAACATCTATCAGTTTTGGAAATGACACATTAAATTGCCCCAGGAAGATCATATAGGCGCTTCCGTATAAAACTGCGAATGCGACTATGGCTGTTATGAGCATTACAAGAGTATTGCTAAGGGCTGAATTGCTATCGAGGCTGAGTAAGCCAATAAGAAAAGGAGTCAGAGCTATGGTTAGATAAATAGATATTAAAATGTTAAAAAGCAGGGCCCAACTTTCGTATAAGCCTCTTTTAGCGGTATATGCTGCCAGTGCTAAACCAATTAGTATGCCTACCCATGCCATTAGTGTACCGATCCTATAACTCGTGATAATTCTTCCATTGAAGTGTAGCCGGAGACAACCTTTTTGAGAGCTTCTTTCTGAAGGTTACTTCTTCCTCTTGTTTCTTCATGTTTTCTCAATTCCATCAATGCTGCCTGATTGCTTAAAATATTTTTCCTCATTTCCTGATTAACAGCAAGCACATCATAAACTCCGACTCTTCCTATATATCCTGTGTCATAGCATTTGTCGCAACCAACAGGTTTATAAATATGTGTGTGATCAATATGATGCTTTTTGAAATAAGCCATGGCTTTGTGACAAAACTCCCCGGGAATCATGCAGTCCGAGCAGAGCTTTCTTACGAGTCTTTGTGATATCAATAGACTCAACCCTTCGCTAAGCATAGGTGGCGGAATGCCAA
>JANQHJ010000046.1 GCA_028282745.1 Sedimentisphaerales bacterium
TTTGTAAATGAGTTATACGTCTGTCAGCTTGATTAGTTTACAGGGATACATATATGGCTCAGGAATTGATAATCGGCATCAGCGGCGTCAGGGGTATAATTGGTGAAAACTTCACAGCTGACATTGCCGCTCAATATGGCTGTGCTTTTGGAACGTTTTTAAAGAGAAACAGTACCGGCAATGACAGGCTAAGAGTCGCAATCGGCAGGGATTCTCGCAGGAGTGGTCCTATGCTCGCATCTGCTGTTACCTCTGGCCTGTGTTCCTGTGGTATCGATGTCGTGGATATCGGGTTGGTGACAACACCGACGGCCGGTATTATGACAAGAGAGCTTAACTGTGCCGGCGGTGTTATGATTACCGCCTCGCACAATCCCATTGAATATAATGGGATAAAGCTCTTCCTTGATAACGGCATCGCTCCGCCAAAGGATAAAGCCGTTCAGATAAAAAAGATTTATCTCGATAAGGACTTTGACCTTGTCGCATCAAAAGACTGTGGCCAGCTCTCTCTGAACATGTGTTCCTACGATATACACATCAATAAGGTAATGCAGATTATCGACCGTTCCTCAATCGTTGAAAAGAAATTTAAGGTCGTACTCGATTCTGTCAATGGTGGTGGTGGGCCGATAACCAAAAAGCTACTTGCCGAACTCGGCTGCGAAGCGATAGCCATCAACGACGAGCCGACAGGGATTTTTGAGCACGAACCCGAGCCCATCGAGCCGCATCTTACTTCTCTTTGCGAAATAGTAAAAGCAAAGAACGTCGATATCGGCTTCGCACAGGACCCCGACGCCGACAGACTTGTCATCGTTGACGAAAATGGTAAATTCATCGGCGAAGAATATACCCTTGCTCTCGCCTCAAAATATATTCTCAGCAAAACACCGGGTTCGGTTGCTGCCAATCTTTCGACATCAATGATGATCGATAAGATAGCCCGGCAGTACAACAGTACCGTGATCAGAACGCCCGTCGGCGAAGCAAATGTTGCTGATGCTATGATACAGAATAACTGCGTATTTGGCGGAGAAGGCAACGGCGGCGTTATTGATCTCCGTGTCGGCCCTGTTCGTGACAGCCTTGTAGCCATCGCTCTGATTCTGCAGCTTATGGCCGAAACGGACAAAAAGATCAGCGAACTCGTCGCTGAAATTCCTTCTTTTGTAATGGCCAAGGATAAATTCACTGCTGATACAGCTCTTGCCGAAGAAATGATCGCCCAGACAAAACTGGTTTACGCTGATGCTGAATTGGATGATTCAGACGGCTGTAGATTTGACTTTGAGGACGGCTGGGTTCAGCTAAGGACAAGCAATACCGAGCCGATAATGCGGGTAATGGCTGAAGGCACAGACCATGCCACTGTACAAAAATACATGGACTCGATTTTACAGATACACCGAAAACTTACTAATTGAGCATGAAGTAACAAGCTTAATTCTTTTATCATTCCCTGCGAAAGCGGGAATCCAGATGTGTCAAAACGGATTTTGTTAGACGCTCTAATTGAAATGTACGATCAGAAAAACAAACAGGCTCTAAAATGCACCAAACGTGTTACTTTATTGGCAATGGTCGCTAATATTGCTCTCGTTGTTGTGAAAGTAGTTGTCGGCTCTCTATTCTGCTCGGTAGCTTTAATTGCCGACGGTGCCCACTCTCTCTCTGACATGTTCGTCGATTTTAGTGTTTTGCTCGGCAGCTTCTTGGGAACCAGGGAACCCGACGAGTCGCACCCTTACGGCCACGGACGGGCCGAAACTTTCGCTGCAATGTTCATTTCTATTTTCATGTTCCTTGTTGGCTCAGCTATGCTTTATTATGCTGCTGTCAGGATCGCAAAGCACCAGGTAATTTGTGCCAGCTATGCCGTCCTTGCCGCCGCTGCTGCTTCGGTTATTGTGAAAGAAATACTCTACCGCGTCACAAAAACCGCTGCGGTTAAGCACGACAGTACCGTTCTTTATGCTAATGCCTGGCACCATAGAAGTGACGCTCTTAGTTCCGTCGCTGTTCTTATAGGTTTTTTAGCAATGAAATTAGGTTATAGTTATGGTGACCAACTCGCAGCTATTGCGGTCGGCCTGATGATAATAATCATCGCTATCAGGATCCTTGGTAAGTGTTTTCATGAACTCGGCGAACGCTCTGTCGATAAAGAAACTATTGAGCACATCAAAAATATCATAAACGCAAACAAGCAGATTCGCCACTGGCACAAACTGCGCACAAGAACGATTGCCAGGGAAATATTCCTCGATCTGCACATCCTCGTCGATACCGACCTGAACATTACCCAGGCTCATGACATTGCTGAGCACCTCGAAAATACCCTCCACGAGCAGCTCTCCAGGCCGGTTAATATTATGGTACACATTGAGCCGGATTTGCCCGAACTTAGAAAAGCTAATCCCCAAAAATGACGATATATAACTTTGGGACTAACTTTTAAAAACAATAACTACGTCATTGCGAGCGTAGCGAAGCAATCTTCACTGTTTTATTGGTTGTTACTATTTCATAGTTGGAAGTTTAACCTAAAATAAATATTTAAAAATTTTGCAAATATTTTCCTTATCGAATAAAATCTCTTTTCAGGGGTCTTAATTCTTACATAGACTATTATTTCAATGGGAATAATAAAAAATGAATTTTGATGGTTTCTTTAATCCTAGCTCAGTCGCTATCGTTGGTGCTTCCGCCAGGCAGGGCAAAGTCGGATATGAAATTCTAACGGGCATGATAAAAGCAGGCTACGATGGGGATATATTTCCCGTTAATCATAAAGCTGACAAGATTGAGGGGCTAAAATGTTACCCTGACTTAGAGTCTATCGGCCAAACTCCCGACCTGGTCATTGTCATTGTCCCCGCTAGGTTTGTCCCTGACATTATGAAGCAGTGCGTAAAGGTAAAAGCCAAAAACGCTATTATCATTACTGCCGGGTTCAAGGAAGTCGGCGAGCAGGGCGCAAGGCTCGAACAGCAGGTCTCGCAGATCGCAAAGCAGGGCGGTGTAAGGATAATAGGCCCGAACTGTCTCGGCCTTATTGTCCCTAAGAGCAGACTGAACGCCAGCTTCGGCGGCGACCTTCCAGAAGATGGAACCGTCGGCTACCTCTCGCAATCCGGGGCACTGCTGGCTGCTATTCTTGATATGGCAAACGCCCAGGGCATCGGATTTAGCAAACTGATTAGTATAGGAAACAAAGCTGACATCGACGAGCTTGACATCATCTCTGCATTCGGAAAAGACGACGACACAAAAGTCATAGCCGGTTACCTCGAAAGCATTACTGATGGAAACACTTTCGTCAGACAGGCCGAAGCAATTTCTCATGACAAACCGATACTCTTAATTAAATCTGGCGGTACCGCGGCAGGTGCTCAGGCTGCGTCATCACACACCGGCTCATTAGCCGGCGCTGAAACAGCCTATGAAGCCGTTTTTGATAGGGCAGGCATTGTTCGTTGTAGTTCTATCAAGCAGCAGTTCGATTATGCCCAGGCCTTTGCTTATCAGCCGCTGCCAAAGGGCAACTCGGTCGCTGTCATCACTAATGCAGGCGGCCCCGGTATCATGGCTGCCGACGCCGTGGAACGACAGGGTATGACTTTCGCTACTCTCAACGAAAAAACTATAAAGGCTTTGGAAGAAAATCTCCCAGCCGCCGCGAATTGTCATAATCCAATTGATGTGCTTGGTGATGCCTTAGCTGACCGTTATGAATACGCCCTTAATGTAGTGCTCGACGACCCTAATGTTGATATGGCTATGGTACTGCTCACACCGCAGGCTATGACCGAAGCTGAAAAAACCGCCCAGGCCATTGTTAGCGTCCATAACGCCAAACCCGACAAGCCCGTCGTTGCCTGTTACTTAGGGGCCTCAAAAGTTGCTGACGCAATCGAAATTTTAAGACAGGGCAAAATTCCTCAGTATGACTCTCCAGAATCCGCTGTCAGAACCATGAAGGTCATGGCTGATTACATCAGGTGGAAACAAAAACCAAAAAGAGTTGTAAAACTTTTCTCTGTTAATAGAAGAAAAGTTGAAAATATTATCGACCGCCACATCAGGCAGGGCATCCGGGAAATAAGTGAAATGGAATCCAAAGAGATACTCGAAGCATACGGCTTTGTTACTCCAAAGGGCTCCGTAGCTACCTCAGCCAGCCAGGCAGTCAGCATCGCCGACCAACTCGGCTATCCCGTTGTAATGAAAATATGGTCACCGGACATCCTTCACAAATCCGACCTCGGCGGCGTAAAGATCGGCTTGCGAAATGCCCAGGAAGTCACGGACGCTTATGACTTAATGATGTACCGGATTCCAAAAGCAATGCCCGAGGCTCGCATCATCGGCGTACTCGTCCAGCAGATGTGTGCCGGCGGCAAGGAAGTTATTCTCGGTATGAACCGTGACCTAAGGTTTGGCCCTTTGATGATGTTCGGTCTTGGCGGAACTATGGTAGAAGTACTAAAGGACGTTTCGTTCTATCTCGCGCCGCTTACTTCTTCAGAAGCGAAGCAGATGCTGATTAGCACAAAGACATATAAAATGCTCGAAGGCGTCCGAGGCCAGCAGGGCGTTGACATCGACGCCATCGCTGAGGCCCTGCAAAGATTATCACAGTTAGTGACTGAATTCCCGCAGATACAGGAAATGGATATTAATCCATTCGTTGTCGGCAAAGCCGGCACAACACCGGTTGCCGTTGACGCGAGAATGAGTGTAGAAAAGGTTTAAATAAAATGGAAATACAGAATTTCGACTGGAAGCAGCAATACTCGAATAAAGTCGGTAAAGCTGCCGTTGCCATGAAGCTCATAAAGCCGGGCAATAATATATTTGTCGGCACCGGCTGTGCCAAACCGCACCACCTCATCGATTCGCTTGTAAAATATTCCAGCCATATTTACGACGCCAACATTATACATTTATTGACCATTGGCGATGCGCCATATATCGAAGAGAAATATCGCGAGCGATTCAAGCTCAACAGCTTCTTTGTCGCTGACAACATCCGTGACGCACTGAATAATGGTATCGGTGACTATACGCCGATCTTCCTTTCGGAAATTCCAGAAGAATTTAACAGCGGCCGCATCCCCATCGATGTTGCCTTAATTAATGTGGCGCCGCCTGACGCGAACGGCCTGTGCAGCCTCGGCGTTTCCATCGATATCGTAAAGTCGGCATTAAATAATGCCAAATATGTCATCGCCCAGGTAAATGAACGCATGCCCAAAACATACGGTGACAGCTTCGTACACGTCAACAAGATCGACGTACTCGTTCCATTTGACG
>JANQHJ010000090.1 GCA_028282745.1 Sedimentisphaerales bacterium
CCCTCTCCGTTTAATAGTTAATAGTCATTAGTGAATAGTTATTAGAATAAGATTATTTTAATAACTGGTTCGGGGGGGGGGGATGAGAACACGCATGATGCGAAGCATCATAAATCAAGCTCTATCAAAGCTTAAATTTACAACACCTCAACGGTCTCTTATGCTAAAAGTCAGTGATTTTAAGGACTTATTATAAAAGATAAATTGTCCTTGAAGTCATAAAACACTGAGGTATAATCGACAAGAGATGACCAGTTTATTTCGGGTCACCGGTACCATTTAAGGACAAATATAATGCCGGAATCAGGGACGGAGGAAATGCTGTATTTTGGCAAACCCAGCCGTCGCGGGAAGTGGTTGAGAACTATCTTCAAAGCCGCCCCAGTAGGCATCGTCGTTGTCCTCAATCATAAGATAATCGAAGCAAACCAAAAGCTCTGCGATATGGCAGGCTACGCTCCAAAAGAAATAATCGGTAAGAACTTTAACATTCTTTATCCTGACGACAGCGAATACGAATTCATCTCCAATTATCATAAAAACTGCATGAATAAAGATTCGCCTGATACCATCGAATCAAAAATGAAAACAAAAGACGGCCGGACAATCAACATCATTCAATGTTCGAGTCTGCTGAACCGTAAAGCCCCTTCAAAAGGCATGATTGTCACTGTTACCGATATCACAAAGCAAAAAAAAGTGCAAAATCTGCTAATTCTGAACCAGCAAAGATATGCGATTGCCCAGCGAGCGGCGAATATCGGCAGCTGGGACTGGGACATTAAAAATGATAAACTTATATGGTCGGAACAAATAGAACCTATGTCCGGCCTGGAGCCAGGTACTTTTGGCGGTAACTATAAGTCTTTTATAGAAAGTGTGCATCCGGATGACAGAAAGTATGTAAATGAGCAGGTAAAAAATTGTCTGACAAGAAAATCGCAATACAATGCCGAGTACCGTGTTCTTTGGCCTGACGGTACTATCAGATGGGCTAACGCAACCGGTGAATTATTTTTAGGCCTTGAAGATGAACCGATCAGGATGGTTGGAGCTGTTCAGGACATCACCGAAAGAAAACTCGCCGAACAGGAAATAGAAAGTCTCGCCAAGTTCCCCTCTGAAAATCCTAATCCAGTAATCAGGATCGCCGCAGACGGCACAGTTCTCTATTCTAATACAGTAGGTTACTCGTTTCTCGAAAACTGGGGATGCAGGGTCGGCGGAAAAGCCCCCGCCCATTGGCAGCAGTATGTAAACCGTATCCTACAAAACCATTCGAATGAGATACTCGAAGCAACCTGCCAGGGAAATTATTATTCATTGATCATAACCCCGATTAAGGATGCCGGTTACGTCAATATTTATGGCACCAATATTACAAAGATCAAAAATGCCGAAGATCAATTAAGAAGATACCGTGAGCACCTTGAAGAATTAGTTTGCGAAAGAACTGAAAAACTCATTAAAACCAATGATGAACTTATGCGGCAGATCGAACAAAGAAAAAATCTCGAACGCCAGATACTAAATATCAGCGAACAGGAACAACAACGTTTCGGACAGGAACTGCATGACAGCCTCGGCCAGCAACTAACCGGCATATCTTTTATGCTGCAGGTCCTTGCGCAAAAGCTAAAGAAAAAAAATCTTCCCGAAGCCAACGACATAAAACAAATATCAGAACTTGTTAATGAAGCTACAGGTCAGGCCAGGGCTCTGGCCAAAGGATTGCACCCCGTTGATCTCGATCCAGAGAGCCTTGTCTCCTCTATCGAGGAACTAACGCACAGTACTGAAAAGCTATTTAAAATACAATGCGTTTTCGAGTATGAAAAAACTATCGAACTTCACAACACTGAATCTGCCGTACATCTATACAGAATAGCTCAGGAAGCTATCACTAATGCTATCAAACACGGAAACACAACTAAAATAAAGATCAGCCTGTTCGTTGATGGCGAAAACGGAATACTCAAAATTGAAAATGACGGCAAAGATTTCCCCGAAAAACGCAAAATGCCCGATAGGGGTATCGGTCTGCAGATCATGAAACACAGAATCGATCTTTTAGGCGGACAACTGAATATCAGAACAAATCCCAAGGGCGGTACTATAGTTAATTGCAATTTCCCAATAAGTAATGGTATTGGTTTACGGATCGTTGAATATGAAAAACACCGAAAACATACAAAAGAGCATAAAGATTCTCATAGTCGATGACCACCCCATCGTACGCCAAGGTCTGACCCAGCTCATCGAAAATGAGCCCGGCCTCGAGGTCTGTTCACAGGCAGAGGATGCACCACAGGCAATGTCGATCTTAAAAAAAATCCAGCCCGACATCATCATTGTGGATATCCTGCTCAAAGACAGCAGCGGTATGGAGCTTATTAAAGACATCAAGATAAGATACCCCGACATCCCGATTCTCGCGCTTAGCATGCATGACGAATCACTCTACGCCGAGCGTGCCCTTAGGGCTGGGGCCAAGGGCTACCTTATGAAATCCGAGGCCACCGAAACAGTGATCGACGCTATCAGAAAAATTCTCGATGGCCACATTTATCTCAGCAATAACATGTCATCACGGATCGTCTCGAAAATGGTCGGTTTAGGCAAAAGCAGCAATCACGGCTCGGACATGGACCAGCTTAGCGACAGGGAGCTTGAAGTCTTTGAGCTGCTCGGTAACGGCTTTAGTACCAGGCGGATCGCTCAAAGGCTGCATCTTAGCATAAAAACAATCGAAACTTACCGCGCACACATCAAGGAAAAGTTAAACCTAACCGACGCAACCGAGCTTATGCAATACGCGATACGTTTTTCGAACAGCCAGATAAGTGAATAATATTATTTACCGCTGAGCCAGTTCTCGCCAAAGCCAACATCGACCTTCAGCGGGACATCGAGCTTTATAGCTCCTGCCATTTCATGGCTTATCCACCCAGCTTGCTCATCCGCATTTCCTGCAGGAATTTCAAATACCAGTTCGTCGTGAATTTGCAATATTAATTTAACCGGCAGTTTTTCGCTCTCGATTCTGCGCTGAATATTTATCATCGCCACCTTAATAAGATCGGCCGCCGAGCCCTGCAGCATCGTATTGAACGCCAGTCTTTCCGCCTGAGAACGCTTCATTGAATTTTTGCTGTTAAGATTCAGGATTTTACGCTGCCGGCCAAGTATCGTTTCGACATAGCCGGTTTGCCTGGCCTCTTTGACAACATTTTGCATAAATTCTTTGATAGAACTGTAGCGAGCGAAATAATCCTCTATAAATTTTTTTGCTTCTGCATGACTTATCCCTATCGTCCGTGACAGCCCGAAAGGCCCCTGCCCATAAATTATACCAAAATTCACAGCCTTACACTGCGACCGCATGTCAGAAGTTACATCATCAAGCTCAA
Source organism: Sedimentisphaerales bacterium (assembly GCA_028282745.1). Taxonomy (GTDB): domain Bacteria; phylum Planctomycetota; class Phycisphaerae; order Sedimentisphaerales; family Anaerobacaceae; genus JANQHJ01. Next base: position 3,411 of record JANQHJ010000090.1, read on the forward strand.
CATCGAAAATCTGCGAAGCAACAAAGCTGTGAATATCCTTATCCTCGGCAAAAGCCTTGAGCAGCGCCTCATCCTTCGAAAAATGCGCCAGCATACGCAGTTCGATCTGCGAGTAATCCGCACTCAGTATATAATCACCTTTGTCCTGCGGTACAAAAGCTTCTCGAATCGCCCTGCCTAACTCAGTGCGAATAGGAATATTCTGAAGATTAGGGTCGCTCGAGCTTAGCCTGCCCGTCGCTGTCACTGTCTGGTTAAAAGATGCGTGCACACGGTTTGTCCTGGGATTGATTAGCGTGCCGAGCTTATCGACATAGGTATTGCTGAGCTTGCTTAACTTTCGATACTCCAAAACCATATTCGCTATTGGATGTTCCTGCGAAAGTTGTTCCAGTACACCCGCGTCGGTACTTCGTCCAGCCTTGCCGACTCGAACTGATTCCAGGCCAAGTCTATCGAACAAAACCTCCGCCAACTGCTTCGGCGAATCGATATTAAATACCGTGCCAGCCTCTTCGTATATCTTCTCGGCAATCGCTTTAATTTCGTTCTCCAGCTTGCTCGACATTTTCTTTAGCAGCATCACATCGATCGATACCCCGTTATACTCCATCTCCGCCAGCACGTTGACCAACGGCATTTCGACCTCTTCGAAAAGTTTCCTCAAGCCCGGCTGTTTCGCGAGTCGTTCATTCAGGTACTCATAAAGAGCAAATGTAATATCAGCGTCCTCAGCAGCATAACGACATGCAGCTTCAGTATCTACCATATCGAAAGTCAGCTGGTTCTTGCCCTTACCTATCAATGAGGTCAGGCTGACACATTGATAATTCAGAAAATCCAAAGCCATCGCATCCATTCCGTGACTTCGCCGCAGTGGATCGAGACAATATGACGCCACCATTGTATCAAAATGCACCCCCTTGACGGGCATTCCGGCATTTCGCAGCACCAGTAGATCGTACTTAATATTCTGGCCGACCTTCTTTACCGACTCATCAGCCAGTATAGGCCCGATTACTTCACGGACATCTTTCACATCCAGGCACTTAGCCCCCAATGCCCCGCGGACAGCTAAATAGTATGCCTTTTTCGGTTCCCATCTGAAACTCATACCGACCAGCCCAGCCCGCATAGCTGACATTGAATCGGTTTCCGTATCGACAGCAAATAGTTTCACTTTTTTCAGATCTTTAGCAAACTCAGCTAATTTCTCTTTTGAATCGATAAGCACATACTCAGAGCCCCTGCTATTGATATTGGCTGGTTCCCCAACCGCTGCGACTGGTTTTTGCTCAGTCGCTTCGGCTTCTGCTCCGCTTAATTTCAATTGGCTAAGCAGTCTGCTGAATCCAAGCTCGGTGAAAATTTCGGCCAGTGCTTTGTTATCGAAATCTTTACGAGCGAATTTTTCTTTATCGAATTCGACGGGGCTTTCGCGATTTATCAATACCAGCTTTCTGCTAAGCTCGACAATATCTCTTGAAGCCCGCAGGCTCTCGCCCCTCTTGCCTTTTATCTCATCAGCGTGTTTATAGAGATTGTCGATAGAGCCGTATTTCTGTATCCACTGCAAAGCTGTCTTGGGCCCGACATCCGGTACGCCCGGTATATTGTCGGATGTGTCACCCTGTAATGCAAGAACATCCAGGAACTGCTCCGGCGACATACCCATTTCCTCTTTCATAACCGCCAGATCTTTTACCGCACCTGTTTTGATGTCTAAGGTTTTTACATGCTCATTTATCAATTGAAGCATATCCTTATCTTTTGAGCATATAAAAACATCTATCCCCTGCTCAGATGCTTTTGTAGAGATCGTCCCTATAAGGTCATCCGCCTCATAGCCGCCCTGTCTTAGTACGGGGATATTCATTGCAGAGAGTATCTGCTCGATGCGTTCAATTTGACTCGGCATATCATCCGGCATAGGCGGCCTATGTGCTTTATATTCAGAATATATCTCTCGCCGAAAGCTCGGCTCTTTGGAATCCATAGCCACGATAAGCATGTCAGGCTTTTCTTCATTGATGAGCTTGAGCAATGCATTAGTAAATATATACACCGCCTTGGTAGGCTCGCCAGCCGGGCTGCTTAACCGCTGCCGCATAGGAGCGTAATACGCCGAGTAGATATGGGCATGTCCGTCTATGATATAAAGTCTTTTCGCCATTGCTGACAAATGTATTCTAACACCGCCTTACTGTCAAGCTGATTAAAACCCACTTATGTCATTACACGTTTAGTCCAGAATCCATTATCAAGTATGGCCTAAAGATGGTCTTGACAAGTGCCGAATATAGTATTATAGAGGTATATTATGAGCAAAAAAAATAACAAATCCAGATTTTCTACCAAGCTGATAGTCGAAATCATTATCTGTATTATCATCGCTATTATTATAGGCAGAAGTCCCTGAAAGGCTTACCTGGTTGAAAACAACAGGCCTTGCAGGGCAAAAATACCTGCAAGGCCTTTTTTATTGATTTAAAACCCATTAAAAACTATGATATTCGGCTTAATGAATTAGGAAAAAAATACATGAGCGAAAAGAAAAACTATCGAGACACACTGAACTTACCTAAGACATCCTTCGGTATGAAGGCTAACCTTACCCAGCGTGAGCCGCAGCAGCGAAAAGTCTGGGCAAAGCAGGACATGTACGGCAGGATACGCACAGCACGCGAAGATGCACCCATGTACATACTGCACGACGGCCCGCCCTACGCAAATGGCGACATTCACATGGGCCACGTTATCAATAAGGTACTCAAGGACTTCGTCATCCGCTATAAGACAATGGCAGGTTTCAATGCACCGTACATCCCCGGCTGGGACTGTCACGGCCTGCCTATCGAGGCTAAGGTAGTTGCCGAACTCGGCGAAGAAGCCCGCAAAATGAGCAAGCCTGAAATACGCCAGCGCTGCAAGAAATACGCTTCTAAATACGTCAAGCTCCAGAGCAAACAGTTCCAGGAGCTTAATATGTTCGGCGACTTTGATAATCCGTACCTGACGTTCCTGCCGAAATACGAACAAGGCATCCTCGAGGTCTTCGCCGAGATGGTCGGCAACGGCCTTGTCTATAAACAGCTAAAACCTATCCACTGGTCGATCGGCTGTGAAACTGCCCTTGCCGAAGCGGAGCTCGAATACCAAGACATCAGCTCGCCGAGTATTTTTGTCAATTTCCAGTTAGAGCAGGAAAGCGTCAGCAAGCTCGTTGAACTGGGCCTGGTAACCGATGAGCAGACGACAAACGCAAAGGTCTGCTTTATGATATGGACAACAACTCCATGGACGTTAGCTGCTAACCTGGCTGTTGCGGTTAATCCAAGACTCAAATATCAAACTGTAAGCTACGAAAAAAACGACACTAAATTTGTTTCGGTGGTCTGCACCGACAGAGCACAGGCTGTCATCGAATCAGGCTCATTAGCAGATGCCAAGCTTAGCGAAAAGACCGCTAAGGGCATGGAACTCGAAGGCCTTAGATATAACCATCCTTACGTCAAAGTTAATCCGACCAACGCAGCCGCTTATATGGTCATATGCGCCGAGTACGTAACCACAGAGGACGGCACAGGCTTGGTACATACCGCACCCGGCCATGGACTCGAAGACTACATCTCAGGCCAGAACTACGGCCTGGCAGTTTATTCACCGGTGAAAGATGATGGCTGTTACGATGATACAGTGCCGGACTGGTTAAAGGGGAAAAATGTGCTCGAAGTTGATCCCGAAGTTATTGCTCATCTCGAATCTATTGGTATGCTGTTCGCCAAAAAAGAAATGACGCACAGCTACCCCCACTGCTGGCGAAGCAAAGGCCCGGTCATCTTCAGGGCAACCGAGCAGTGGTTCATTAGCGTCGATAAGACACTGACCCAAACAGATAAGAGTCTGCGTGATATGTCACTCGAAAGAGTTAATAACATCAAATGGATCCCATCATGGGGCCAGAAGCGTATCGAGGGTATGCTCGAGTCACGACCCGACTGGTGCATCAGCAGACAGAGAAGCTGGGGCCTGCCAATACCGGTATTCCTCGACTCGCACGGCAATAGCCTACTGACAAAAGAATCTGTATTAGCCGTTGCCAATCATATCGGCCAAAAAGGCTCGGACAGCTGGTTCACCGATTCACCGAAAGAGATACTCGGTGAAGATTTCCAGCTGCCGGACGGTTTCTCCTGGGGCGATCTGCATAAAGAGGAGAATATCTTCGATGTCTGGTTCGAATCAGGCTGTAGTTGGTACAGCGTGATCAAAAGACAAGACTGGCCGGTTCCGGTCGATCTTTACCTCGAGGGCTCCGATCAGCATCGAGGCTGGTTCCAGTTATCGTTACTACCGGCTCTCGGTTCGATATTGAGCGAACCTTTTAAAGCCGTCCTGACCCATGGTTTTACCGTTGACGAGAAAGGCATGAAGCAATCTAAATCACTCGGCAATTATGTCAACGCCCAGGATGAAATAAAAAAATACGGCGCCGATATTCTTCGGCTCTGGGTCGCAAGCGTCAATTATCAGGAAGACATGCGCTGCAACGACGAACTGATCGGCCGAACTCAGGACGCCTATCGCAAAATAAGAAACACTCTGCGGTACTTGCTTGGTAACCTCTGCGACTTCGATCCTGCGCAACACAGCGTACCCTATGAGAAAATGAGCGACATTGATAAATGGGCCATCCTGCAACTGCAGAAACTGATAACCGACGTTCGCGCGAATTACGACAGCTTTATTTTCCACCGCGCTTTCGCCCTGCTGTACAACTTCTGCACGGTTGAGATGAGCAGCATCTACATGGACGTCCTAAAGGACAGGCTCTACTGCGACGCCGCTGACAGCCTTACCCGCCGCAGCAGCCAGACCGCAATGTACCAGATCCTCGATGCCCTGGTCAGACTGCTCGCTCCCATCCTCGCCTATACCGCCGAGGAAGCCTGGGCTGCAATAGAGCATAAATCAAAGGATACCGACAGCGTACACTTAGCGACTATACCGGAGCCGGACAGCTCCATCGATTATACAAATGAGCTTACTCGCTGGGAAAAGATAATGACTCTTCGTGACGACTGCCTGCGTACCCTGGAAGGACTGCGACAAAACAAGGACATCGCAAGCAATCAGGAGGCATCGGTTACTATTACAACCGCCAATGACGAATTAGCTGATATACTGAATGACTCCGGCCTCGAACAATTCGCCGCCCTTTGCATTGTAAGCGAAGTCAAGCTGGAAAGAGCCGATGGCGAAACCACGATCAAAGCCGCTAAAAGTGAGCATAAAAAATGTGACCGCTGCTGGAACTTCTGGCCGAGCGTTGGACAAAATCCCCAACACCCCGATCTCTGTGCCCGCTGCGCTGAGGTAGTTGATTCATAACTGCATAAATGTCATATTGCACCGCCCACAGGTGGCGGTGCTAATTCAGATAGGTTATGGTTTAACCTATGTCAAAAATCATCGGATATATGGTCACATGGACAACCTACGGCAGTTGGTTGCCGGGCGATAAAAGAGGATATGTCAGGCGTGGAAAAATCCTTGACGGCAATGAACTTCTCTTAGAGAAAAACAGGAAACGCCGCAAAAGTGACCTTGTCAGACTAAACAAAACTGAAAAACAAGTTGTCAAAGACACAATTATAAAAGAAGCGCGGAGGACAGGTCAAATTATTGAAGGAGTATCTGTTTATTCCAACCATGTTCACTTATTATTGAGAACAGGTTCGGAATCTATCGAAAAATCGGTGTCACGTTATAAAAGCATTACCACTAGAACATTATGGAAAAACGGCAGAGATGGGCGTATATGGACAAGGGGTTTCCATAAAAGTTTTTGTTTTGACGAAAAAATGCTGAATATAAAAAAAGATTATATCGCCAAACATAAAGATTAGCACTGCCACCTGTGGGCAGTGCAGTTTTTATAAACAAAAGGACTGAAAGTTTTAACTTTCAGCCCTTAATACACTCATTCATCTGCTAATCTACTTTTTAACCCTTTGACGCAAAACAATTCCGCCAAGGCCAAACAGTAAAAGTGTTGCCGGTTCGGGGATTAATTGGAGGGTATCTAATTGACTATAATCATATAAGCCTTCTCCAATACCAGGAGCAGAAATATAGCCATGGGCAGCTGTCCCATCGGTACCAAGTCGGGCACCAAAGCCTATTGAATCTCCCTGCTGAATACCTAAATCTGCCAAAGGTATCTGGAATTCGTAAATTATATTGGATGAGCCATCGCTTGCTCTCAATGCACCTGACGGATTTGCGACCGTTAATCCACCAGGGTTTGCTTGTGTATGAGCCCAATAAGTGTTATATCCACTCCAACCGCCTGGTGATTGATAATCACAACTTATATCAATATGCGGCTCGTTCAAATTACCATTTATATTGCCATTGTTATCGCCGTCAATAAATAATTTCCAATAAATATCCCAGCCACTGCCCCATCCACTATCAACACCAACATAAAGGTAGTTGGTGTCGTGTTGAAAATAAATAATGCTGTCGTGCTGTGCACCACCATCATGTCTATTCATAGTTACTGTACAGCCTGTCCCCCATTCGCCTGCACCAAGAACACCGTCAATCGTAGGCGCAGATACTGTTGTAGATGAAACAAATACAGCATATGCCGTTGATCCATGTATCGTTGCAATCATTATCAAAATTAAAACAACGTGTTTTCTCATTTTTAATCTCCTCTTCAAAAATTATTTTTCTTTTTTGTTTAGCATCGCCACCTGTGGGCGATGCAACTCGTTCCCAACTCAAACTCAATTCTAAGTATTCAAAACTATTTTCATCCTTCCTCCTTTCCGCAGCGCATAAAAAAAGGACGCCGCTACATCGTGCCCGACTAAGGCCCGCAAAGACCTACCCAAAGACACGCAAGCGGCGCCCATTTGCCCAGATTGGCAAACGAGCACCAACTTTTCGCGTTCTTTGGGTTTGAAATTTTGCGGTTTTAGTCGGAACGCTAAAATTCAGTACATTTCTATATTTATTTTTTTTGAGACACGGGCATCTTGCCCATGGTTTTTGTACTCATGGACTAAAAGCCCGTACCACATACAACTTAACCAATATATTTTATCGGAACAATAGTCAAGAAAAAAATTAAATTAGCGCTCAGGGGGAACCGAACTGCGAGTTATGAATCACATGGCAACTGTTCACAAACCTTTTCGAAGACTTCGTCCACAGTGATAGTATTCACGGTGTGTTTGGGATTGGTGCTGTCAGCTTTAAAGCCCCTATCGTTTGGCTCGATAGCTGCTACACATTGCGGTCGGTTATAAGGCATCACACGGGCGGGATTGCTTCTGCCGAATATCATCACCAATGGATTTCCCATAGCTGCGGCAATATGACCCGGGCCGGTATCATTGCTTATAACTAATGACGCATTTCGCAACAACTCGACCAACATAGGAATGTTCGTCTTACCAGCTAAGTTTATCACATCAGTTTGAGTTTTATCATTTATCTGCTGAGCCAAAATAGATTCGCTTTCTACACCGGCTGCTACTATTGTATAGCCGTATTTTTCTTTTATTTTATCCGCCAACGCCGCGAAGTTATCGACCGGCCAGCATTTATCGGCATGAGCTGAACCGGGAATGAGCACCGCGTAATCCAGTTCATCGACACCGCTTTCATCGAGCAATTTATCAACAGCCTCGGCTGCCTCTTTATTCTCGGCCAGTTCGAAATCTCTATCGAAAGCTTTAATTCCACCGGCCTCGGCAATTTTTAAATAGTAATCGACGAGATGAATACAGCTTTGGTCCTGTTTAATTTTTTTGCTATAGAATATCCATCCGAACTCGCGAGCGTTGGCTGGGCCCAGTCTTACTTTCGCTCCGCTTAGCCAACCTAAAGACGCCGTCCTGAAAAGTCCCTGCAGATCAAGCACCATATCGAACTTTTCATTTCGAAGCCGCTTGATCAAATCCAGTAATGCCTTGAAAGCTTTCGGGCTTTTCCATGCCTTGCCAAGAAATTCGCGATCGAATAATATCACATCATCGAGATTCAGCAGATTTTCTATAAGCGGCGCAAACTCCGTCCGCACCATCCACTTAATAGTTGCCTGCGGAAATGTACTTCGAATTGCCCCAAGTGTAGGCAGAACCTGAATAAGATCGCCCAATGCGCTGGGTTTGATTATCAGGATTTTTTTAGGATCATCTGCCATAAATGACGATTTTAAGCCAAAACGAGCCGTTTAGCAATTGCTTTCTACTGATTTGCATCGTTGATACGCTGATTAAATCGCTTAAACCGCCCTTTAATAGCGTTCATCCCCCAGTTGATATAATAAAGCTTATGAACCGGCCGTTTATGACCTTCATTCATAAGACCATGTCGAACTACTTCCAGGAAATCATCTATCGTCTGAACTGAAATCTCACCAGGTTGTATCGCCCATTCTTTAAGCCGCTGGTATTCATTCCTGAGTTGACTGTTTGCATTTAGTTGATCGCTTGTCAAATATTCACCCGGATTATACGACAGCTGCAATCCTTTTAGGCAGAGAATAAGCGGCTCATAATTTACTCTTTTATCAAGCCGGATAAATTTATACTGCTGAACATGCGTCATCGCCTGAACCGGCGGCTTATCCGCAATCTCGTCATCGCCCATATACCAATTACGCCTGCTCGTACGGGCAAAGACCAGTTCTTCACCTCGGTCCTTCTGGGTAATTTCGCCCTGCTGCATTCGAGATATCCAAAGCCGTCGCCCCTGCCTTTTACGAAGCCCTCCGCCCAACGCCAACAGACACTTCGCAAATTCCAACGGCAGCATTTGCTGCTTGCCGATCTGCTGCTTCTTTAACTGAAAAGACAAATGCAGGCTATGCGGTTTGATATTATAAAAAAGAGTTATCCCGCGTATCAATTGATTTAGCAACCAGGGATCAGCCGTCGCCGGTCGTGACAGTTCGCCTTGAATATTAAGCCTGCCCGGTGCAAACTCAAGAAAACCCTGCCTGCCGGATAAATCAGTAGAGCCGCTGTGGTCGTCGATATAACCGCCCGTCTTCCAGCTTAGCACATCGAGCCTGAAATCATTGAAATACCTGAATCCATCATATACAGGGTCTAATAATTTTTGCTTACTTCGATGCGGCTCGACAGCTGCAACGCCAAGATTGCTCAACTCAATTTCTGCGCCCAGCGGTATAATACCAGGCTGTAAGTTCGAGCGTATCCAGCCCAGATGAGAACGAACAACCCTGTCATCAAAAAGACTCCTCGCTGCCCGTACTGCAAATTTGACATAATCTATAAGATCGTTATTTTCATAAGGCATCGTCTCGCGACGCTGCTTAATTATCATTTCTACCGCTTTAGGATTGGAATTCATCATTTGAAGAGCCACCAGCAAACTGACCGAGCGAGTGAAAAAACGCTCACTGCTTCGCATATGGTCAATATCATAGCGATACCATGTATAGATCCGGTTCTCAAGCTGGTTTAACAGAACCTGCCTGACCACCATATCAAGGTAATTATCGATAAAAGTTCTGGCGTGTTCATCTTCGTAAAGATGCTTAATACTCGGACGCGGTTTTTTAAGCTCACTCTCGAGAAAATAATCACTCACCGCATCGCTATGGTAGTGACTTATGACAAGATCACGCTCAGTGGTACCTAATAATTCTCTGTCTGCCTGACGTTCGAGTTCGGCGTCAAGACTATGTTCGCCCGGCCGGGTCATTCGCTTCAGGAAGTGATCTATTCGTTTGCGAAGCCAAAGTTCATGAATAAGATTCACATGGAAACGGTCGCCGAAATATTTACGCATATCGTCTCTGCTGACAAGATACGCTTCAGCTTTAACGGTACCTTTGCCTGTATCGACCTCTACGGTTTGCCTTTTATAACGCTTACCCTCATAGCGGTCGATCTCTCCCATCGCCTTGGCTGGTACATGATAAATAACAAAACCTTCAATACGGCTGCTGTCATCCTCCACGGCATAATAATATACATTGTCAGGACTCATCTTTCGGTGACGTGCCAAGAGCGCCAATTCCGCGAATAACGTCTTTGGATTTATCCGCAAATGATTCAGTGTAAAACTCTGCCCGCTTACAGACTTGAATATTCTGCTATCTCGAAGTGAACCATAGACAAACAAATTCGTACTTTTAGATTCCATATGGGGTATCATACATCCTGGAGATGTTTGAGTAAATCACAATTCAAAAATTCGATGAAGTGAGAATTACTTATCA
>JANQHJ010000133.1 GCA_028282745.1 Sedimentisphaerales bacterium
CGACTTCGCTGTGGGCGGGGCGAATTCTGGCTTCGTCCTGTTCGAGGGTAATGTCACGTCCGACAAGTGAAACTATCTTCTTGATAAGGTCAGCGATCGAAATTTCCTTGCCGGTGCCAATGTTCAGTTCCATACCAACTGACTTGTCACATTCGGCGATCTTGATGAAGCCTTCGGCGGTGTCGGTGACAAAAGTAAAATCCCTTGTAGGAGTCAGGCTGCCGAGGGTGAGCTTGTCCTTGGTGAGGGCCTGTGAAATAATCGAAGGAATTACAGCTCTGTCGGATTGTCGCGGGCCGTATGTATTGAATGGTCTTGCGACGGCGACGGGTAAATCAAAAGAATGGTAGAAGCTCAGGGCAATGGCATCGGCGGCGATTTTGCTGGCGGAGTACGGAGATTGGGGCTGCTTCGGATGCTCTTCGTTGATGGGGACGTATCTGGCAGTGCCGTATGTTTCACTGGTCGAGGTCTGGATGAGCTTTGCGATGCCGGCTTCCCTGGCGGCCATTAGGATATTAAGCGTGCCGATGGTGTTGGTCTCGACGACTTCCTGAGGATGAATATATGAATATGGGATGCCGACGAGAGCAGCTAAATTAAAAATAACATCGACGCCACTTACAGCTTTGGCGACGCTTTCGTATTCACGGATGTCGCCGTGGACGAGATTTATATTTTTTTTATGTTCATCGGAAAAGAACCTTATGAAACCTTCGTCGGCCCTGGAGGTGTACCTTAAAAAGGCCCTGACGTCAGCACCAAGTTCCAGGAGCCGCTCGGTAAGATGTGAGCCAATGAAGCCGCCTGCTCCGGTGATCAGGACTTTCTTTTTGTTCCATTCAAACATGTCAAATAATCCTTTATTTCAGGCTGAGATTCAAAATATCGAGAAAAATCCAATTGACGAATAGAGTATAGCCCTGAATATACTGTTTATCAAGATTGAAATTGAGAGAGGCGGGATTTGAGGGTGTTTTGGTGTTAAAGGAGAATAATCAAACTTGCAAAAGGAGCCTTAGACTGTTAAGTTGTTTTCTCCGAATTTCGTCCTGGAATTGTAATTTGGCGAATTATACAAGTATCAATAACCCTCTGCAATGCAGGGGGCTAAAATCAGGGAAAGATATGGATAAGGGACTTTTGGTAACTAAAGGACTGGTCAATATATTGTGCTGCGTTGTACCTTTTAAGAAATGGCGGAAAAGGCTGAGGTACGATCTTTACGACCGGAAAAGACGCCGTTTAGAGTTAGTCGAACGGGGATTCAAAATTGGTGAGGAGACTATAACAACACCAGAGGGTATTCGCATCGATATTACAGACAAGGCAGATCATCCGTTGTATATGGTCAAAGAGGTTTTCATAAAAAGCGAGTACAAATTTTCAATAGGTAAGAATTCGGTGCTGATCGATATTGGTATGAACCGTGGAGCAGCGTCACTTCTTTTCGCATCTGATGAGAATATAAAGAAAATATATTCTTATGAACCGTTCGGACCAACTTTTGAAAAAGCTAAAAAGAATTTGTCTTTTAATCCCGAGCTTAGCGAGAAAATAATCGCTAATAACTGCGGACTCGGCAAATCCGAAACGACCTTGGAGCTTCCATATATTTCGAATGCATCGGGTGCTATGAGTACAACTTTTGACGTATGCCCTGACCAGAAAAATACGACGATGGAAAAAGTCGTTATCAAAGATGCGTCTAAAGAAATCGGTTCGATCATTTCAGAGAATCAAGGCAAGCACATAATAATTAAATGCGATTGCGAGGGAGCGGAATTTGAGATATTCGAAAGGCTCAACGAAGAGGGGCTGTTCGGCAAGATAGATATGGTCGTTATGGAATATCATTTTCAAAAGCCTGACAGGTTAGTCGAAATCCTTGAAAGTGAAAACTTTGTGGTTCAAGTAAAAGCCGGCTCCAAGAAATCTCAAACGGGCTATATTTACGCGGTAAGGATCGCTGAAAGGGCAGCTCAATAATGAAGGCATTAGTCAATTTTATTTGCTGCTTTGTACCCAATAAAGGCCTGAGAAAAAAGATCAAGCGCAAATATGTTGGGACACCAAGTCGGCGTAAGAGGCTTTTGAATTACGGCTGTAGTATCGAAAATGAGGTAGTAACACTCCCTGAAGGAGTAAGAATAGACATTTCGAATGTACCTCATGAGGCAATGGGTATTACGAAAGAGGTCTTTCTTCAGAAATGTTACGATGTTCGATTCAGTTTCGAGACGGTATTGATTGATATCGGTTTTAACAGAGGTATAGCTTCGCTGTTCTTCGCAAGCAAGCCTAATATCAAGAAAATATATTCGTTCGAGCCGTTCGGGCCCACTTACGCACTGGCCCAAAAGAACCTTTCACTTAATCCGGAACTTAGCAAGAAGATAAACAGCTTTAACTTCGGGCTTGGCAGTGAGGAGAAAACTTTAGAACTTCCTTACATGAACACCGCTACGGGCGGGATGAGCACGACGAATGAAGTGATCAAGGGTAATCAAAGCGTTACTACGGAGAAGGTTGTTATCAAAGACGCCGCGAAAGAAATAGCCCAGATCATCGCCGAGAACAAAGGCAGACACATAATTGTCAAATGTGACTGTGAGGGCGCGGAATTCGAGATATTCGAGAGGCTCGACGAAGAAGGGCTGGTCGATGATATAGATGTTGTTATGATGGAATATCATTTTCAAAAGCCTGACAAGTTGGTAAAAATATTTACCGATAAAGCTTTTGTCGTGCAGACTCATCTTCTGTCAGAAAAATCGATGACCGGATTGATATTCTCGGCAAGAATGGAATCTAAATAATGCAAGGTAAGATACAAAAAGAGATCGATCGCATTTACAAGAAGCTGTTTTGTTCAGGCAAAAAGGATAAGCTGATAGAGCAACTGCAATACAAAGTGGAAAACCTGCCTTACGAATTATACGACAAGTTCCAAAAGGGCATTTTTGAAGTTCAGATCCCGACCATTAAGAGCGCTCGTGAAACCCTTGACAAAATCGTAGATGGGAAGTGCTCCATAACACGATTCGGCGACGGTGAATTCGCTTGTATGAGAATGAGCAGGATCGCTTTTCATGATCCATGTGAGGAGCTGGCGAAAAAACTCAAAGAAGCGTTTACATCAGAACTGGATGATTTGCTGGTGGGTCTTCCGGATTGCTTTGGGGCGCTTGATCATTATGTACCCTATACTGTGAATTTCTGGCGGAAGTACATGTACAAAAAGCGAGAAATGACTTACTCACTTCTCGATATGAACAGAGTGTATTACAGCGCTTTCTTTAACAGGTATTATCTTAATTACAACAAGTCAGAAAAGCAGTACAAGAAATGCTGCGAGCATGTGAATAAACTAAAGGCGATATGGGAAAACAGAGATGTGATCCTGTTCGAAAGCCGGGAGGCGGGTCTTGGCGTAGGCAGTGACCTTTTGGCGGGGGCAAAGTCATTATCAAGGATCATCTTTTGCCCGCTACGAAACGCCTTTTATCAATATGACGAAATTTTGGCCGCTTTCGATGACATTCCGAAAGAAACACTGATAATGGCCTCATTGGGACCGACGGCAACGGTTCTGGCTTATGATCTTTGCAAGATGGGGTATCAAGCAATCGATATCGGACACATCAGCGAGGAATACGAGTGTTTTCTAAGGAAAGAGACGCCGATGGAAGAAATCGGGGCAGGCAAAAAGAGTAAATTGAAATATTACCCTGATCCCAATGACCCTGAATACAAGAAACAAATCATAAAAGTATTGACATAAATTTTATATCTTTTAAACGGATTCAATTAATCACACATGCAATTTAACTCGCTTGTTTTTATAATATTCGCAATCATATTTTTCGCTGGATGGCCAATTCTTCGGAAAAGAAATAACAGCCGGTGGATATATCTTGTTGCTGCGTCCTTTTTATTTTACGGCTGGTGGGACTGGCGATTCTTATTCCTTATCATGGGCAGCGGGTTTATCGATTATTTTGCCGGCCTGGCAATGGAGAGGTTTTCTTCGAGAAGAAAAACGTGGCTGATCTTATCGATTTTGGGCAATGTCGGATCTCTTGCAATCTTTAAGTATTTAAATTTTGGGATATCAAATGCCAACTCACTATTAAGCTTGTTCAATATTGAGTTCCAAATGCCAGCTGCTAATTTAATACTTCCGGTCGGTATCAGCTTTTACACATTTCAATCGATGAGCTATACGATAGATATTTATCGCGGGCAACTCAAGCCGACGCATAATGTCTTCCATTTTTTTGCATACCTTAGCCTTTTCCCTCAATTAGTGGCTGGTCCGATCGTGCGAGCGAGGGACCTACTTCCCCAACTCGAAAAGGCCGAGCCAATCGGAGAGCGACA
>JANQHJ010000085.1 GCA_028282745.1 Sedimentisphaerales bacterium
CGTTTTTGTCATTATTAACTAAAATTGCAAGCGGTTATTGGCACGTAGCAGATTCACAGACAGGCTATACAGTAATTAATCTACGGGCACTTAACCTTATTGATATTGATGATATTTATAAGCGTTATGGTATGCCAAATGATATGCTTGTCAAGCTGAACATTTTTAATTTGAAAGTACGCGATATTCCGATCAAACCGGTTTATAATGTCGGTGAAAAATCAGGGATTAAAATTCATAAAGTAGTACCTAAACTGTCATGGTTGCTTTTGAAACTCTTTCTTTATCGAATGAAGGAAAAGTATATAATTCGAGATTTTCACCCGTTGATTTTTTTCTATACATTCGGCGGCATTTTTAAATTAATGACTTTAGTATTATTTATACGGTTATTCTATAAATGGTTTTCCGATGGCCATATACCCCCCATGAACGCACTTGCAGCTATGTTTTGTTTTATGGCTTCAGCACAGTTCATCCTTTTCGCGATGTGGTTCGATATGGAAGCTAACAAGGATTTAAAATGAGAATTCTTGTAGATATCACACATCCTGCGCACGTTCATTTCTTTCGAAATGCGGTCAATATCTGGCAACAGCGTGGCCATGAAGTTGCTGTGACAGCAAGACAAAAAGATATAACGATAGAATTACTGGAGAACTATAATATTCCATATACTGTTCTTAGCAAAATGGGAAAATCGAAATTTTCTTTGCTTACAGAGCTCATCACAAGGGATTTTGCCCTTTGGAAATTTTGTAGAAAGTTTAAACCGAATGTTTTAACTGCTATAGGGGGTTCTTTTATTGGGCTTGTTGGCAGGTTGATGAGAAAAAAAGTAATTGTCTGGGATGATACTGAACACGCGAAAATTTCTCATAAGCTAACATTTCCATTCTCAGATACAATACAAACACCAGACTGTTATACAAAGCTGCTCGGTGAAAAGCAGAGACGTTATGCTGGCTGTCACGAACTTGCATATCTGCATCCGAATTATTTCACACCGGATAAAAATATTGTTCGGCAATGTGGGATGAATCCTGATGAAAAATATTGCATAGTTCGAATGGTCAGCTGGCAGGCGCATCACGATGTCGGTCAATCTGGTTTAGATTCTACTAAAATGACAGATTTTTTAGAACAGCTTTCAAAATATGCCAAGCCATATCTTACAGTCGAGGGAGGTTGTCCGGATTCACTAAAACCATATCAATTAAAGATAGCTGTCCATCAGATTCATCATGTTATGGCATTTGCATCCCTCTGTATTGGTGAAGGTGCAACGATGATCTCTGAGTCTGCTGTTCTCGGTGTTCCTGCGGTGTATATCAACACTTTAAAGCTTGGGTATATTAACATGCTTGAAGACTACGGTTTGGTAAAACAAACTATCGATCATGATCAAGCCGTACAATATGGACTGGATTTTTTAACGGAAACAAACGCCGGCGAAAAATATCAGGCGATAAGACAGAAACTTTTAGCCGACAAGATTGATGTAACTAAATATATAGTTGAAGTAATTGAGAATCAGTTAATCCGTTAAGTTCTTCTCGTATTCTTTTCGATGTTTAAGAATATTTAGACCACCGAATAGAATACCACCGACAATAATAATAATAGTACTTATTACCCTTGCAGTTAGTGAAACAAGTATCCCTTCAGCCATTCCTATACCAAAAGTTTTACTAAGAAAACCGAACGCAATTTCCTGAATGCCAATATTACCAGGTGTTATGACGATAAAGCCAGATACTTTAAAAAGAACATAGAAAACGACAAGACTGTAAATATTAGGCTTTACTCCAAAACTATTGAATAATATGTAGTAAACAGTGACTGTTCTTATTAGGATTAGTAATCCAAGTGTGATAATTTTGATCATATAATTCAGATCTTTAATATTATTTAGGCTGATTTCTGTTACTTGCTTTAGTTTTGTCTGCATCCAGGAAATCGGTGGGTATTTGATACTAATAATTCTGAGAAGATAATGAATTAACAGAGGTGTGGCGGATATAAGGAGGAAGGCTAATAGCAATAATAAACTGGCATGATATCCGCCGATAAGTAGTTTATTGGCTAATATGAATATAATTATGCTTGCGATTAATAGGTTTATAGATGTATCCATCCATGCAAAAGAAATAAAGGCGCTGATATAGTTAGTGTATGAGATTTTATACTTTTTCTTGAGCACTACCCCCCTAAAGAGGTTCCCAAGTTGTGGTATCATGGAATTTAAAAATCTCGCCTGGATGAAAATCCTAAACAAATCCCAAAAAGGTGTATATATCTTACTGCACTTCTCTATTACTACTTTAAATCTGTAACTGAAGATAAGAAAATATACAATTGTTAAAGATGAAATGATCAGCAGGTCTGTAATTTTAATTCGGCTTATTACTCTTAAAGACTCGGTGTTATGAATAAAAAAATTAACAATGTATATGATGCTGAGAATTAAAAAAATAATTTGAACTATTTTTTTTACTTTTTTCATATTGTTCCTGATTTGATTACTATGGCGAATAATTAAAATATCTGCTTATACATTTCATCATATTATTTAAGTTGCCGTCAGCAATATCAGCTAGTTTTTTAGAGTTATCAACACGTTGCTGCTTATTCGAGTTTTCTAAGACATCAATGGCATTGTTATAAATTTGTGACAATTTGACACAGCCTTTTGTCTTATTAGGCTCAACATCCCAGTATTTTATATATTGGTCGAGCTTAGGTACATTAGTAATGCCAAGATGATTAACTCCATAGCTCATTGCGGTTATATTGCCATGGAGGCTGGTTCCTATAAAAAGATTAGAGCGGGCTATAACATACATTATATCATAGATATTGGTTATTCTGGGCATTTCTACCGGAACTTTTATTTTTTTCTTTAATTTCTTCAATAAGAGGTCGTCTTCATGTTTAACTGCTCGTCCAAGAGGGACCATGACTATTTGCAATCCTTTTTCTTTATATATTTTTTCTAATTGGTTGGATATTATAGAAAGATATCTACTGCCCTTATTTTTCGCCTGAAATATCAAATAGCCATTTCTTAATTTTTTCACAAAATTAACTGTTTTGGGACTAACAATTTTTTTTAACTTGTCTATTGGCCATATTTTAGAAATCACTGATGCAGAGTCAGCAGTTAGTGAGATTTTTTCCTGTATTGGAATATGTTCCTTTAATTTGCTGTAAAGATTAAAGTTTCTTACGGAAATATAATCTGCATTCTTTAGTCGTTCATTTAGTTCAGGCTCTTTGAAATACTTATCTCCAACCGAACTGTATACAATAAAACTGCTTGCATTGGGCTTAATAGGAGAAAAAGGATAGTTGCCCCATGTTATTTTTAGCTTTCTTGCTGCTATTATATCTGAGATATTAGGCAAATGCAGAAGTTTGCAAAAGTTACTGCATATATTAAGAAATGGTGTTGGGTGTAAAAAACTATAAAGCCTTCCAGCCCTGCAACCTATGACAGCTCCACCACAAATGATTATAACGTTTTTAGAGCTACATTTTTTTATAGTATTGTAAAACTCACCGAATGGTTTAGATTCAATAGTGCCGTATTCTTTCATGTCAGCTTCGATGAGCCCATAAAAACCTGGTTTATAACTATCGCTTATTTTACCTAAGTATTCCTTAAGTATCATCGGATATAATAAATCACCATAGTTATATCTATCGAAAGCCCCTAAAATGGCAATATTCATAAGTGATCTCTCAACATTGTAAAAATGCTAAAAAAGAAATATTTCGGTTTTCCTAACTATCAATTTCGCTTTCAAATTGTTCAATGCATTTTTTCCAGAATTTGACATCGTGCCCGCACCCGGTTTGCCAGCTTTTTGATCCAGTGCTGTACTTATGAGTTAACACCGGCTCATTCCTGTAATAATACAATTCGAATTCCGAGGCAAGTTGCTCAAATGCATCAATAGCTGAAGATGGTGCTAAAGATGTTTCGTTTGGAAAAACAGCGTCAAATAAAATAGATTGTATTTTATTCTTTCTTGCTTGCTGAGCTATTCTCCAGCCGGTTTCTCTACTAAAGATTCCAAAAATATTTTCGGCCCAGCCCCCGAATTTTTGCAGGAAAGTACTTTCCTGAAATCTTTGACGGGTTATTGATCCGCCTACTCTAAATAACAGCCTTAAAAAAAGACAATAGTAGTCTGCGATCTTATAGTTGGAATGAGGTTTCCATTTACATTTCATTTGCCTTACCCTGTCGGTAGGGAAAAAACAAAATATTGGACTGGGGAAGTTATGATATTTCCCAATTTTCCAGGAGGGATATGGAGCCCCAATTGCCAATACATTATCATCTTTGACGCCGTTTATGCAAAATGTATCCCAATTATTCATAAATACATGAACATCAGGGTCTATAACTAAAGTAAATTCAGTATCTATCATATTGAATACGTGATCTAAGGCATAAGCATGTCCTGCTGAACTTAATAAGCCTTTTGTGTCTAAATGAATGATTTCGCATTTAATATCTAATTTTCTTAGTTCTTCTATTGCTTTGTCAGCTCCGTTTGTGTTGTCGATGATTCGGAACATGATTTCTTGTGCATTTTGCGATTTACAGTATAGATTTTTTAATAGGGCTTTAATTAAGTCCACGCTATACCAATTAACTGTAACAACTGTAATCATATTATGCTATTGCCTGCAATCGGGTAAACATCAAAGATGTTTCATTTTAATCAGTTACTGTTTTCTTTCGAATACAAGAGAAAGCGACTAATGGCGTAGGTCATCCATGCTTGTGACCATCGCATTAAAGTAAACCTTTTTGTCCAGAATTTCCCTTTTTGGTAAAAAAACCGATAATGTTTCGGAGAGAACAAATTGCCGAGCGTCCACTCGAGAATTTTATCAGAATAGTTTAAATAAGCTTCATTTGATCTTGATGCAATCGCAAATGTTATTATTCCTTGGGCGGCTCCATGTATGTCATGGGGATATATCTTGTCATGCATCCATTTCGGTGCGTGATCGTTAGTAAAAAGTTTTGCCTTATAAAAATCTAACCCATTTTGCCATGTTTTCTGAATCTTAACACATGGAAAAACTGATAAGTACTCATAGATAGAATCAAGTACAAAGCCAGTATGATAGTTGTCATGTGTTATATGAGATGCTTCAGGTGGGTCAGTGTAATACCATGCGTGATAATCTGTTTTTTGGGATATTACCCACGACATTGTTTCCTGAGCAGTCTTTTTATATTCCTGCTCTTGAGTTAGTTTGAAAAGATTCGCCATCAATGCAGCTATCAATGCATTAACATTGATAACTTTCCATGAACTATTTAAATCATAACTAAAACATTTCTTGTCCGATCCAACATCTATTTTATTGAGATCTTTTAAAATAAAATTAGCAACAGATATGCCAATATCAAGATATCTTTTTTCATTTGTAATTTCATATGCCTGTAAAAAGGCTGTTGCCACAAAACACGTAACAACACAATTTGGTTCATAAGGAGGAATAAAAAAGCAAGTACTTTGCCAGGGATAATCGTATCCCCAACAATGGCCAGAATAATCCCTATAACTCGAAACATCAAAAAGCATATCAAGCAAATGCAGACCCTCTTTGAGATACGAGCTGTCATTGGTGATTTTATATAAGTTAAAATTGCTCATTGCAAAAAGGGCGAGACCTTTTGGGTTCTGTGTTTTCGCCACAAATAAGGCAGGACGTAAATTAATTGGCATTCGACTAATTAAATATATAAATCCTCCTCGAAGTAAACGCTTATTCATGGATAGCGTTAGAAGTAAAGGGCTTTTTAATGCATCAAATTTTCCATAACCCTTATAGTTACGAACTTGAGCCCATTGAAGAGCCTGGTCACAAATTTTTAAGTACTCTTGTTGAATCATTTGAGGGATATATCTATTTTAATTTGTGCTTCTTAAATCAAAGATCATATAAGGATTCATCCCTGCCTTTAAAAACTTTCCGTCTTTTGTTCGTTCACCGGGCTGGCCAGGGACATATTCATATTTATAAATCTTTCTAAGCTGCATATTTAATTGAGTCAGATATGCTGTTGCCTTTTGGTCATAATGAGCCAGCGGCATTAAATAACACGGGTAAGTTCCTGTTTGGGCTTTCTCCTGTATTTCCTGGAGTGTCTTTGCAGTATCAATTTCCCTGTCAAGGTACCATGCGATTTCCGGCCTTATAAATCCGCCTTTGGATTTGTGTTGATTTACAACAAGATCTTCGAAACTAAGCAATCTTTTATCTTCGGGTATAACAGAGTTAAGTTTTTTAAACATATCTATCTTAGCTTGAGGTTGCCACCTTACCGAATAATAGTAATTAGTACCAATGACACAAAAAACCACAACCAATCCTGTAAGTATAATTATTACAGGATATTTTAGTTTTTTGCTGATTTTTTGTAGGATGTCACTAATTAAAAGAATAGCTAAAGCTGTTGCAATTGCAAAAAATGGAGCAAATGGTTTTAGCCAACTCTGATGACGCCAGAGACATCCTTTGAGCATAAATAATTGTGCTATAGGGATAATGAAGAATATCCAGAACTGTGGGTATCTTAGTAATATTGATTTGTCTTTTTTTTCCGGATTTGTGTCGGTAAATACATAGAATTGTCCAATTGTTAAGTAGCCGATAGCGAGAATCAGTACTGGGACAGTAAAGTTTGTTCTAGCGAATTCCCAGTATTTAGCGTTCCACGCACCCCAGTCAAAGCTTGCCATTTGTTGCATTTCACCTTTTGCAGAACGCCATTTATAAAGATCAACAATTTTACTAATATCCCAACCATAACCAGCAGCCATCACCGAAAAATTAACTAATAAACTCAGAGCAGGCGCAAAAACTAAAATTACCAGAAGAGACCAGTTGGGTAGTGTCTTATTAAAAATACACCTGAAGACATAATGAACACCGATACCAAAAGCAAAGAAAAAGCCCGGCCACCCAAATTGTAAAGCAAAAAATATTGTGATAAAAAGTCCTATCTTGTGCCCTATTGTTACGGGTTCCCTGTCTCCAATAGTGCCAATGTTTCTAAAATAAAACCAAATTGCGGCAAAACCAAACAAACTTGCCCAACCACCCAAAGAAAAATAACCTGTTATAGGCATCAATATTAAAATTAATCCTGAAAGGAGAGTTGTTAAATCATCAGTTAAACTCCTTAGAATTGACAAGAAAATTAGGAATGTCACGATAGTTACAAGAATTCCACCTACTCTCATGCTCCACTCATGAATTCCAAATATCTTCATAAATACAGATGAAAGAAGAACATTTAGCTGTGGATGATCCCAATATCTGGAAGGATTTTCTTTGGGAGGATTTCCCAGAGCCCAGGTTGAAACACCTTTTGTGTATCCAATACCATATTTTACATGAGATCTTGCTGCCCATGCTCCGCTTGCTTGGGCCCAGCTATGCAGTCCGGTATATGGACGAGTTATATCCCGACTTAGAGTAATACTTAATAATACAACTAAAAGTAAAACGCAAATCCAGAAACAGTTTATGCGTTCTCCGTTTGGAATATCCAGCTTTTTGTTCATTATTCAATAAAACCCTTAATTTCCACCTGACATTATGCAATCAATAAACAGTGGATTATATCTGTATGTATCTTTATTGACAAGGATTTTCCGTGAGGTGATGGCGAATGAAAAGTAACGAAAAATGCTGATATCGTACTAGCTAAGCGGAAATTGTTCGCATAATTCATGAATACTAAAATCGGTTTTCTCTACAGCTATTTGGGCTATTTCAAAATTTTGACTATCCGTTATGTTAATAGCCCCGATTACATCTTTGATGATTGCTGCAATTAAAAACATCTGTTCCGATTTCATACCTCGTTTGGTTACTATCGGGGTCCCCAACCTTAAAGCCGATTTACTTTGTTCATATCCGAATTGAGGCAACTCGAACGAGTCCACCACAATTCCACAGGACTGTAAGGCTCTTTGAGCAACCTCGCCGGTTAGTCCAGGCTTAAGATTACTAACATCGATCAATACCATATGATTATCGGTTCGCCCGGT
This sequence comes from Sedimentisphaerales bacterium, assembly GCA_028282745.1. Classification (GTDB taxonomy): domain Bacteria; phylum Planctomycetota; class Phycisphaerae; order Sedimentisphaerales; family Anaerobacaceae; genus JANQHJ01. Next base: position 8,091 of record JANQHJ010000085.1, read on the forward strand.
GATTATATCAAAACCCAATCGCCCAAAATTCTCCGACAGGCTTGCGGCATTTCTGACAATATTGAACTGATAGTCGCGATATGCTTCTGTAAGTGATTCTTTAAAGAATACTGCCTTAGCCGCGATGTTATTAAAATACGGAGTGCCCTGTACGCCCGGAAATGTCGCTTTGTTGATAGCTTCGAATAGTGATATAGACCCGCCTGCTGTTTCGACCGGCATATCAAAGCATGAACCGCTCAATATTAAACCGCCCCTGGGCCCGCCTGCTTTGTAAGTGCTTGTCGTAATAATATGAGCCGAATCTATTGGTGATGGATGCACACCGGCAATTATCTGTCCGGCAATATGAGAAATATCTGCAAGCAGATACGCGCCCACTTCGTCAGCTATTGAGCGGAACTTATGGAACTCTATTGTTCGTGGATATATACTTGCCCCACATACAATGAGCTTCGGCCTTACCTCTTTCGACTTAGCTAATATTTTCTCGTAGTCATACATATAGCTATAAGGCTCAACGCCATAGGTTTCGACATTATAGAAGCTTTTGACCGCGGAATCATTTCCGCCGTGTGAAGGATGCCCGCCGTGACTATCCTGCATGCTCAATATTGTATCACCCGGCTTCAACAATGCCTGGAACACAATGTAATTAGCCGCGCTTCCCGAATGCGGCTGAACATTAGCGTACCTTGCTCCGAATGCTGCCTTGACTCTCTCTGTCGCCAGAGATTCCAGCTCATCCACTATTTTGCATCCGCCGTGCATACGATGCTGTATGCTTCCTTCGGCGGTTTTATTTTGGAATACAGAACCTAACGCTGCTAATACAGCCCTGCTGCAATGGTTTTGCGCCGCCGTTAGCTGAAGTGTATTTCGAACACGTTCGTACTCTTTTTTTACCAGTGCATAGATTTCGCTATCGGCAAGCTGCAGGTTTTCAACTAAGCCCTGGTGGTATCCCTCACAGCCGCAAAGCCGATCGTACTCTTGCGTGATCAGCTCATAGACCTTCTTACTGCTTTTTGTGCCTTCCTGGCTACGGTACCTGTCTAACAACATGATTAGTTCTTCTAATCCTTTAGAATCACATTATAAAAAATCTGATGATGTCGTTTATTGTAACATATAATGCCAAAGCTCCAACCATAATCCAGCCAAAACTGGTAATAGCAACTTGAATTTTTGCGTTTACCGGCGAGCCCTTGATCTTCTCGATTAATAGAAACAATGCCAGCCCGCCGTCGAGGGGCAAAAACGGCAAAAAGTTAAATACCGCGATACATGAGCTTATAATTCCCATGAAATATATATAGGTAAGATACTGTTTGCCTGAGATAATGCTATAACTCATATCGAGTACCCCTACGGGGCCTTGAATATTTTTCGGGCTTACATTTCTTGTAAGGAGCCCTTTTAACGTTGCGTAAGTCATAGCTATAAATCTTACAGTTCTTCTCGATCCCATCATAATAGCTGCTATTGGCCCTTCTGCCTTATAGGAATTTTGCATTAGATTTAATGGCAGGATCTCTGGTTCGGGACTAATCGTAATAAGTTTTTTAGCTAAATTCGTCGCGATGCCGGCAGTTTTGGTTTCTGTTCCGGTTATTTGATATTGAAATATTATTTTACTGCCGGTCTCATTTTTTATTAACTTGATTATGTCATACCAGTTGCCGACCTTTGTGTTATTGATCGCTATTATTGTTGCTCCAGCCGGAACATTAAGAATATTTGGGTCTAAGCTTGCTGCTACAACAGGCTGTTCGAGATCAAAAACGGTATTTATACCTATATAGGCATCTTCTCCGCGTGAAAAAGACTTAACGACAATTTCAACCTTTTCTTGTTCGCCTTTCTCATTTAAGCGGAACACTTTGGCGGACAGATCTTTCCCCTTATTGTCTTTAACAGATTCTCTGAGTTCGTAGAAAGTCGGATATTCATGCTTGTCTATAGCTAACAGAATATCGCCTTCTTTGAGTGGTAACTTGTATTTGACTGGTTTATCAATAAGGCCTGTTTTAGAAATGAGATTACTGATATGGTATTTCAGCCTTTCGAGTCGTGTTGCTTTAGGCTGATTTGTTGACGCTATTCGAAGCTGGGGTACAAGCATACAGATATGGTTTAGGTCCGAGCGTTTAGTAACGATTCTGTCTGCTAATGATATGGATAATGGGATTGATACTTTGACAAGTTCAGCCTGTCCGGTATCTTTGTGCTTTCTCTCTACAAGTAGAGAAGCTGAGCCTGCAAATGTATTTTTAAGAACCTCCTGCATCTCCCAGCTGTATTGAACGTCTTGCCCGTTCACACTTTTAATGACATCTCCGGTTTTTAACCCTGTTGTTTCGTAAAGGTTATTCGGATCATCCACTTTGCTTACTTCAAGGCTAAGGGCCTGAAAAATCCCAAAAACCTTGTGTGTATCACCAGGCTGTTTGATCGGGGTAATTTTGAAATCGAAAATTTCGCTGTTGCGATCTATTTTTATAGATATTTCTTCATTGTCACCGCTAAGAGCAGCAGCTACACGAATATCTGTAAAGTCCAGGTCTTTACTTCTTCCGTCGATTTCAATAATTTTATCACCGGGCAGGATGCCGGCTTTAGCTGCCGGCATGTCAGGCACTACGCCACCGACAATTGTAGGGGGCAATTTAATTCCAACTAAAAAGACAACGATAAAAAGGATCAATGCGCTCAAAATATTTAATGACACTCCCGCTGAAATGACCGCCAACCGCTTGAGCGCCGGCTTATTTGCATAGGAGCGGGGATCATCTGTTGACTTGACTTCGCCCATATCTTCCTGGCCAAGCATCTTAACAAATCCCCCGAACGGGATCAGTCCGATCTGGTATTCCGTTTCGCCGGGTTTTCTTTTCTTTTTGCCAATTGTAAAACAAAGCCCGCTCGAATCGGGATCTTTTTCATTGCTGAAAACGCTCGGAAGGATACGAATGCGAAATCCCTTTTCCGTTCGCATGATGCCTATCAGCATTGGCGGAAAACCTATCGAAAATGCCTCTACTTTAATGTCGGATAGCTTGGCGGCTATAAAATGCCCGAACTCATGTACAATTATCATCGAGCCGAAGCCGATCAGTGCGAGAACAAAAATACCCACCGTATTGATATTTCCGGCTACATAATAAACAGCCAGAAGAAAAATGATCGTCCAGATAAAAACCTTACTGTTTAATTTACTCTTTGGTTTAGACATTCATGTACCTCTTTTCTTGCCCATTCATCTGCTGCGAGCAGCTCATCAAGGCTTACGTTCGTTTTAGACTGATGTTTGCTCAAACAGTGTTCAATTAATTCAATTATCACGCCAAGCCGGATTTTATCTCCCAGAAACAGCTCCACCGCAGTCTCATTAGCTGCGTTGAACACCGCACATGCCGTGCCGCCTGTTCTGGCTGCTTCGTATCCAATTTTAAGAGCTTTAAACTTCTTTGTATCCGGCTTTTCGAAAGTCAGGTTTTTAATATCATCAAGTTTCAAATGACTGCTGATCCCTGCTGTCCTGCCTGGATATGTCAGGGCATACTGGATAGGGGTACACATATCAGGCGTGCCCAGCTGAGCTATCACAGAGCCATCTACGAATTCCACCATCGAATGCACTATCGACTGTGGATGTATCAAAACATCTATCTTTTCAACCGGCATCGAAAACAGCCAGTGAGCTTCGATTAGCTCAAGTGCCTTATTCATCATTGTTGCCGAATCGACTGTTATCTTAGGCCCCATGTCCCACGTCGGGTGGGCCAAAGCCTGCTCATTCTGAGCCTGCTGAAACTGCTCTATCGACGAGTCTCTAAAAGGGCCTCCCGATGCCGTCAGAATTATCTTATTTACTTCATCGACCGAACCGGCCTGAAGCGATTGAAAAATAGCCGAATGCTCACTGTCTATCGGTAAAATTTCAGCATTATTCTCACTTGCCGTTCTGGTCAGCAGTTCCCCGGCAACTACAAGCGGTTCCTTATTGGCAATAGCCAGCCGCTTTCCCTTCTTAGCCGCTTCAAATAGAGCCGGCAGTCCCGCCGCCCCGACAACCGATGCCAAAACCGTGCCTACTTCCTCGGATTTTGCTATCTCAGTTAATCCCCCCGGCCCGTGGATGATCTCGATATCGACACCTTTAAGCTCTTTGCTTAGCTCATCAACCAATCCCGAATCCGAAATGCAGACTATTTTCGGCTTGTATTGGCGAACTTGCTCGGCGAGAAGCGGGTAATTTTTATGCGCACTTAGAGCGATGACTTTGAACTGCTCGCCCAAAGCTTCTGTAACACGCAATGCGTTACGCCCGATCGATCCCGTCGAGCCTAATATAGCGATATTTTGCTGGCTGTAAATGGCTTATCTTCCTTTGCAGAATGAGTTTAAATTAACGTAAAATGTGATGATAGTATAACTTAAATACGTTGTCAAGCTGCGATGATTTCGACACATCTACGTTTTCCCAGACGAAATTTCCTCACTTTCGCAATATCTCGTTGACTTGGTAATTTTTTTCAGTAGGATACTCTTTTAATCTGTCATCATGATGGAGACAGGGGTTTGGGCAACAATAGATCAACAGGGAAGTTTGTTTTTGAACCGACTCCGGCAGGGCCCGTCGGAAGCATATTGTACAACCAGCACTTAAAGTACACCCCCAAATCGCGCTTCGCGGATTTCGCCGGCTATTTAATGCCCTTATGGTTCACCTCGATCAGCGACGAACACGATGCAGTTCGCAACAAAGCGGGCCTTTTCGACTGCACCCATATGGGAGTCCTCGAAGTGCAAGGCCCCGATGCCGCTGGTTTCATAAATACCGTTACTACTAATAATGTAACCAAAATAACGCCCGGTCGGGCTCAATACAGCTACATCCTCGACGCCGCCGGCAACGTACTCGATGATATTATCGTTTACCAGCGAGCCGAGCAAAAATACATGGTCGTCGTCAACGCCGCCAACGAACCAAAGATAAAGGCCTATTTGGACGCTTTATTGAGCGGTAAAGCTCCTCTTAATACGGGGTCGCCCGATAAAAAGTTAGCTTTTTGTCCTATAATCCGCGATATGCGTGATACCTCGACCGGTGATAACTGCCGACTCGACATCGCTATTCAGGGCCCGGCAAGCTTGGATATTCTCTGCGACCTGTTTGAGGACGAGCCCTCACAACAGCTAAAAGAGCTAAAAAATTTCCGCCTGTTCGAGGCCGACCTCGCCGGGGTCAACTGCATAATTTCCCGCACAGGTTATACCGGTGCTGGTATCGGCTATGAGCTTTTCGTCCATCCAGAAAATGTCGAACAGCTCTGGGAAAAACTAATAGAAGCCGGCAAACCTCACGGCCTTGCTCTTTGCGGACTCGGCGCAAGAGACAGCCTAAGGATCGAAGCCGGCCTGCCTTTATATGGCCACGAATTGGACGGTCCGTTTGGAATATCTCCTTTCGAAGCCGGGTACGGCTGGGCCGTAAAACTTGATAAAGGTTTCTTTATCGGTAAAGAACCTATGCAGAAATGCTCAGCCGATTCGAAAATGCAGGTGGCAAGAGTTGCATTGCCCGGCGAAAGAGGCATCCGCCCGGTCAGAGCTAATGATGTGGTCGTTGCAGATGGTAAATGTATCGGCTGGATATTAAGTTCAGCAAAGATCAGCGAAAAGCAGATAGCCATTGCATACATCACAAAAGAAAACTCCGAACCAGACATTGCGATAGGCGTTTATTATTTAGCAAGAAACGCAAGGCAAATCAGCGAAGGCAAAAAAGAATCAGCCCGGCTTAACGAATCCTTGCAGGCTGATATTAACGGTAATGTTTTAAGTAGATTTGAAAAGTTTTAACAGGGAGTAAAAAATGGTTGTTGATGGACTCTTATATACCAAAGAGCACGAATGGGTCAAAGTCGAAGGTGGCATTGCAACTATCGGGATTTCCGATCATGCACAGGAACAGTTAGGCGAGATAACCTTCGTCGAGCTGCCGGCCGTTGGACAGGAATTCGCAAAGCAGGGCGAACTTGCTATTGCCGAAAGCTCAAAAGCCGCGAGCGATATTTATTCACCGATCTCCGGCAAAGTTACTGAGATCAATACCGAGCTCGAAGCCGCGCCGGAGAAGGTCAACGAAGATTGCTATAACTCAGGCTGGTTCTGCAAAATGCAGATCACCGATCCCTCTTCGACCAAAGACCTCATGGACGCTAAGCAATACGAAGAATACCTGAAAGGAATTTAAATAAATAACTCTGCCTGTCCTCCATAGTCTTGACGAAGGAGGATAACCTCTGTGCCGAAATGCCTGAGGTGCTGATAAAAAATAATAACTCTGTGGCATAATGGAGACTTGATAAATGCCCTTTATATCCAATACACCCGATCAGCAAAAGCAGATGCTTGCTGACATCGGCCTGAGTATGGAAGACCTCTTTGCCGATATTCCCCCGGAGCTGATGTGCAAAGATTTCAATTTGCCCAACGGCCTGACCGAGCAAAAAGTCCGCGAGCGTCTTGCCGGCTTGGCTGGTAAAAATTATATCGACCTGACATTATTTCTCGGCGGTGGTTTTTACGACCACTTCATTCCCGCCGCGATCTATTCGTTAATATCACGCAGCGAGTTTTATACCGCCTATACTCCATATCAGCCTGAGCTTTCACAGGGCACGCTCCAGGCTATTTATGAATACCAGTCAGCCATCTGTCGTCTTACCGATATGGACGTATCCAATGCTTCATTGTATGACGGCGGAACAGCGATGTACGAAGCGATGATGATGGCCCTTCGCTCGACAAGACGAAACAAAGTCATCATCGATGACAGCGTCAACCCGATCTACCGTGTAATGATCCATTCTTACACAAGCAATCTTAATATCGAACTTGATGAAACCAATTGTGTTGACGGCCATGCAAATCGCGACCAGATATATAAACTGCTCGACGACAAGACTGCGGCTGTCATCGTACAAAACCCGAACTTCTTCGGCTGTATCGACGACTTTACTGACCTTGCCGAAGCCGCTCATAAAAAAGGAGCCTTATTAATAGTTTCCTGCTACCCGATGTCGCTTGGTATTTTAAAAACGCCCGGCCAGATGGGCGCCGACATCGTCACGGGCGAAGGACAAAGCCTCGGCATGCCGATGTCATTCGGAGGCCCGTACCTTGGCTACATGGCAGCTAAAAAACAATTCATCAGAAAAATGCCCGGCCGGATCGTCGGCATGACTGCCGATCAGAACGACAGACGAAGTTTCGTCTTAACGCTCCAGGCCCGCGAGCAGCACATAAGAAGGGACAAAGCAACGTCGAATATCTGTTCCAACGAAGCGCTTTGTGCACTGACAGCTTTAACATATCTGCTGTTGATGGGCAAAGAAGGCTTAAAGGAAACTGCCCAGCTTTGCGCCGACAAGGCAAGCTATGCCTTCAAAAGACTGACCGCCATACCCGGTGTTAAGCCGCACTTCGAGACAAAATGGTTTTTCAACGAGTTTGTTCTCGACTTGCCGCACGAAGCTGCGGACGTCATCGCCAAGCTCATCGAGAAAGGCTTCGCCGCCGGATTTCCACTCAGCAGGTATTATGAAGGTATGGAAAATTCCATCCTCATCTGCGTTACCGAAAAAAGGACAAAACAACAGATCGGCATGCTCGCCGAAGCTCTGGAGAGTATTCTATGAAACTTGTATTCGAAAAATCCATCCCGCATCGTCGAGCCGTTCGCACCGTCGAAAGTGACGTGCCGGAAACCATCAATATCGAAAAATCTCTATTGCGAGATAAATGTCCCAATCTGCCCGAACTCAGCGAGCTTGACGTTGTGCGTCATTTCACCGAGCTTAGCCGTATGAACTTCGGCGTCGATACAAATTTTTATCCGCTCGGTTCGTGCACGATGAAATATAACCCAAAGGTCACCGAGCGTATCGCTTCGTACCCGGGTTTCGCGCATCTGCATCCATTACTGCCGCAGCTTCGCATGGGCGGTATGCTGACCCAGGGCGCACTCGGCGTCATCTACGAAATGGACATGTTCCTTCGTGAGACGACCGGTATGGACGGCTTTACAATGCAGCCCATGGCAGGTGCACACGGTGAGCTGACCGGTATTATGATAATCGCAGCCTATCATAAGGACAAAGGCAATAAGAAAAAGACCATCCTTATCCCTGACAGCGCTCACGGCACCAACCCAGCTAGTGCTGCCATTGCCGGCTACGATGTTATCGCCGTGCCGAGTAACGACGAGGGCGTTATGGATGTCGATACGCTCAAAGCATATATTAACGACGAGGTCGCCGGGCTAATGCTGACCTGTCCGAATACGCTTGGCCTTTTCAATCCGCATATTAAAGAGATTTGTGACCTTATCCACAGCGTTGACGGCCTGGTCTATTACGACGGCGCCAACCTCAACGCCATTGTCGGTAAGGCCCGGCCGGGTGATTTCGGTTTCGATGTCGTGCACCTGAACCTGCACAAGACCTTCGCCACGCCTCATGGCGGCGGTGGGCCCGGAGCAGGGCCGGTCGGAGTAAAACAAAAACTCGTCGATTACCTGCCGATTTCAGTAGTCGTAAAACGTAACGACGGAACCTATGCCCTGGATTATGACAGGCCGAAATCGATCGGGTACATGGCGCCGTTCTACGGTAACTTCGGCGTCGTGCTAAAGGCCTACGTCTATGCGCTTATGCTCGGTAAAGAAGGTCTAAAACGAGTCGCCGAAAACGCTGTCCTCAATGCCAACTATATCCGCGCTAAGCTAAATGACCATTACACACCCGCCGTTGATAAAGTCTGTATGCACGAGTGCGTCTTTAGCCCTACACAAAAAATGCTCGATAACGATACACATGCCTTCGATATCGCAAAGGCCCTTATCGATGCGGGCTTCCACCCGCCGACCGTCTATTTCCCAACGATTGTCAAAGAGGCCCTGATGATCGAGCCCACCGAATGCGAAAGCAAGGAAACGCTCGACGCTTTTATAGACGCGATGATCGAGATAGCCAAAACCGCAGAGGCCAAGCTTCATGCCTTTAGCAATGCGCCAGTTTCGACACCGGTCTCAAGGCCGAACGAAACCGCCGCCGCAAAGAACCTAAACATCGCATGTTTGTAAATTGGGTTTGAGGATTATACATTTTTGTCATTCCCGCGCAGGCGGGAATCCATTTTATCAGTCATCACCCAACTTTGCTTCGTTGGGTAGAGTTGTTCTTATTGTTGCCTTAAGAAGATCAACTGCTTCTTGGATATTATCTTTTTGCCAAAGCACTGTTAGATGATGATTAGTGTCGAAATGAGTTTTTTCCCCGTCGAATTTTTCTTTTTTACAAGTATATATTACTGGCTTTCCAAGTCCTTCTGCATAACCTGCTTCCCAATATGCCCCATTATTATTGTGACTAAGATCTGAGATCAAAAATCTCGAATTTCTAATTTCAACCCTCAATCGGTCATCGATCAATCCTGCTCTTGGTTTCTCATCAAGCCTTAATAATTCAAAACCTGTTTCTGCAACAGCAGATTTGAAATATTCATCAACAATGCGATCAAGTTCTTTGTCACCGTATTCCATTGCCATGAATGCTTTTCGGCTGTCGATATTGCCCCTTTTCATTTCTTCGTAATATTCCCACCCATCAAATGTTAGAGTTACATCCATTAAAACATTTCTCCCTCCCCCGACTACTGTTTTGTTCTTGACAATTCCTTTCGTTTTCAAATGCTCAAAAATGAAGCTGAATTCTGTATCGTTTCTAGCTCCTATAATAGCTAGAATGCTATGTTTATCGACTTTAACGTAATCCTCTCCAGCATTGATATTGTCACCTACCCAACGAATAAAAATATTTTTCTGTTCCGCAGGCTTTGGTAGTGTCCCTTTGAGGATACTATCAACTAAATCTTTATCTAAACAGACTTCAGTTTTGTTTTTTTGCATTTTTCGTATTTTATGGCTTAATAAAAATGCTTTATATTTATCTTGCCCATAATTAAGTTTTGCTTCTAATTCTGTTTCACGAAACTTGAATAGGAATTTACCACAACGAGGGCAATCATAAACAAAAGAGGATAACTTAATATTGTGTGTTGGTTGTTTGTTGTTTAATTTGACTTTACATACAGGACAGTCGTCTTCCATCTTGCTATTCCTAATATAAACTGATGTTTTAGTTAAATCCTATTGTTCAGTATGAAAATATCATCTCTTCTTCTGCAAAACTCTATTATTTATAACCTTTCCCCTTCAAGTTTTCTATACTTTTCACATAACCCGTGATAACCCTCTAAATCAATATTTTTCTTTTTGGAGAACGTAGTATGGAAAAATCGGAGATTTTCCCATTTTTCTCTTGACAAAAATATATGCAAGTGTTATATTTATATCAAACACTGCGAAATGCCAATTTTTAACCCAAAATCAGAGAACAACCGGAATATTCCCATGAGAACCCCTAATAAAATTAGTTATCCTGATTTATCAGGACTCCATATTCTGACTTCTGTGTTCTTACAGGAAAAAAGAGGCTTTTTTCTGCAACCTTTTTATGCAAAACGAACCCAATTTTTGTAACGCAAAAATAATGCAAGTTGAAGTGATAAAAGGAGATATAGCAAGACTACAATTTTGTAGAAAGCCAAAAACGAACCCAAACGAACCCAGTTAAAGCCAATTTTAATTGAATTCGTTATAATCGTACAACTATGCAACGGATATTATTAGTCAATCCGGCTATATATGATTTTACAGCTTACGATTTCTGGCTAAAGCCTTATGGTTTGCTTGAAACGGCTGGGGCGCTGCGCGGCAAAGCCCAATTCGAGCTATTCGATTATCTCGACCGTTGTCATCGGTTTGTAAGCAGTCAGCAGCGATCGGATAAATGGGCACGAGGGCGATTCTATAGCGAAAAGATTCAGCCGCCGGGGGTACTCAAAGATATACCAAGGCATTATCAGCGGTTCGGCCTGCCGAGAGAAATTTTCCGGCAGTTTCTTTCACAGCAGGAGAAATTCGATTTCGCCTTTATACAAACGGTGATGACATACTGGTATCCGGGGATAGCTGAGGCTATAAAAGATATAAGAGAATATAACCCACAAGTGAAGATAGTTCTCGGTGGTAATTACGCTACGATCTGTCCCGAACACGCAAGGAGTTTAGGCGCCGACCTGATTGTAGAAGGTTGCGACTTAGAACCGCTAGCCGATTTCATAGGCATCGAGTTGGGCTTAGAACAACCAGCTTTGTGGGAAAGTTATGATAAGTTAATAACCGGTGCGATAAAGATAACGGACGGCTGTCCGTTCAGGTGTACTTATTGCTCGGTGCCGAAGGTCTATGGCGGATTTAAACCCCGGCCGATGCAAAAGGCTATCGCAGAATTAGAATTGTTGGTAAAACTCGGCACTGAAAATGTAGCTTTTTATGACGACGCTCTTTTACATAAAGCAGATGTTGTTTTAATACCGTTTCTCGAAGAAGTATTAAAGCATGATATAAAACTAAACTTTCATACGCCAAACGCATTGAACGCTCGTTTCGTTACTAAGGAATTGGCGAAGTTAATGGTGACAGCCGGCTTTAAAACGTTTTATCTCGGTTTCGAAAGTGCTTCAACACAATGGCAGGAGCAGACAGGCTCGAAGGTGTTCTCGCAGGAATTAGCCGACGCGGTAGAATACCTAAAGGAAGCTGGTGCCGATGCGAACGATATTACCGCTTATCAAATACTCGGCCATCCAGCTATCGATAATCAGCAGTTGGAAGAATCGATACGGTTCGTAGCAAGCCTGGACATTCGCGGAATGTTAGCCGACTTTTCGCCGATACCCGGCACGCCGGACGGTGACGCGTGTGCGAAATGGATCGATCTTAGCGAACCATTGCTGCATAACAAGACAGCCTTTACGATAATCCGAACAGGATTCGACGAATCCAACAGGCTAAAAGATTTGCAAAGACAACTCAACAGACAAATAGCAGGGTGATTTGATTTAGTTACATAATTTGATTAGAATTACCAAAATGAAAGCACATATAAAAACCTTCGGCTGCCAGATGAACAAGCTCGACAGCGCGCTGGTGACGGTGGCGTTGGCTGAGAATGGATTCTCTATGACCGAGCATGTCAAAGAGGCGGATGTAGTTTTGATAAATACCTGCTCGGTTCGCGAGCACGCAGAGCAGCGGGTGATATCACATATCGGGCATCTAAAGCATATCAAGAAAAGTAAGCCTGATCTGGTTGTCGGGATAATAGGCTGTATGGCGCAGCGGCTTGGTG
>JANQHJ010000027.1 GCA_028282745.1 Sedimentisphaerales bacterium
ATCAGACCTTTTCCAGTGCTGTTTCATCATTGTCAGCAATGACTGTTTGAGTAGTCGAAGATGGCTGTGACATTTATAAATACAAACATCTAATAAGCCGTCGCCATAATCTGCGTTATGAAGGATGTTCAGACCAACCGCATAACGCGAGATATTTCCGACAAATACCAGGCCCCTGTCGTTAAATATCTCCTGGCCGTCGATCTCAACTCGCATTGGATCGAATTTGTATTCCCAAAATGTTCGCCAGATCGGCCAGAAATAATCCATGTGTGTTATGTGGCCGTTGCGTGCGTTGTGGACCTTGTCAACGACGTCACCATCAAAGCCAAAACCTGCGATGCTCGTGAAGCATTTGCCGTTTGCCCTGCCAAGATCAAGGTTTTTAGTATAGCCACCCTCAAAAATCTTTATTACCGATTCGAGTTTTGGCCCGTAGCCGAGTTCGTTGGCTAAAAGATTCTCGGTACCCCCGGGGATTATCAGTAAAGGTTTGTCAGAGCCCTCGAGCCCATGAGCTACTTCTCGAATTGTTCCATCACCGCCGACCCCCACAACAAAAGCACAGTTATAATCAACCGCGGCTTCGGTAGCGAGATCGCAGGCGTGCTCGAGTGATTTTGTCATTGTGGAACGAACTTCAAAGCCTTTTTCTTCGAAGTATTGTTCAATATGGCGACTCTGCATCCCGCTGTGAGTGGCCCCAGACTTTGGATTCACTATAAAGGCAACATATCCATCTTTTGGTGTAATCATAATTTAAATATGCTTTCTTAATGAATGTGTTGTATCAAACGACTATGTTCACAAGTCTCGATTTGATAACAATGACTTTTCTCGGCTCCCTGCCTGCCATAGCGGCGGCGACCTTTTCATTGCTTATCGCTTTTTCTTTAATAGTATCCTCAGCGGCATCGACCGAGACGACGATCTTGTCTTTTATCTTGCCGTTGACCTGAACGGCAAGTTCGATCTCTCTTTCCCGGCATAGCTGTTCATCCCAACCGGGCCATGTTTCATAAGCAAGGCTATCATTATGTCCTAATCGCTGCCACAGCTCTTCGCAAAAATGTGGCGCGAAAGGCGCTAAGATCAATATCAGTTTTTCTATAGCAAGCTTCGGTCTGACTGATTGCTTGCTAAGGTGATTTACAAATATCATCATTTGGCTGATAGCGGTATTAAAGCCGAATTGTTCGATGTCATTGGTTACTTTCTTAATGGTTTGATGAAGTAGTCGCTGTGTAGTCTCATCCGGCTCTGTATCCTGCAGCTCATTACATATTTCACCAGTATCCTCATTGACAGCTAACCGCCATAATCTTTGCAGGAAACGGTGTACGCCATCGACACCGTGCATCGACCACGGTTTTACCGCTTCGAGCGGGCCCATAAACATTTCGTAAAGACGCATCGAGTCGGCGCCGTAATCATTTATAACATCGTCCGGATTAACCACATTGCCGCGGCTCTTGCTCATCTTCTGGCCGTCCTCGCCGAGAATCATGCCCTGATTGACGAGTTTCTGAAACGGTTCTTTAGTGCTGACATAGCCAAGGTCATAAAGGAACTTGTGCCAGAAACGAGCATATAAAAGATGCAGTACCGCGTGCTCTGCTCCGCCGACGTAAAGATCGACGTTCATCCAGTATTTTTCTTTTTCCGAGCACCAGCCTTGCTCATTATTATCAGGATCGATGTACCTTAGATAATACCAACAGCTGCCTGCCCATTGCGGCATTGTATTAGTTTCGCGGCGAGCCTTTGTACCATCTTCCAAAGTCACGTCCAGCCAGTCGCCGGCATTTGCTAAAGGCGGTTCACCAGTACTGTTGGGCTTATAATCTTTGACCTCAGGTAATCTCAGGGGCAGATCATCATCCGAAAGGCTAAGTACCCTGCCATCTTCAGTATGAATGATCGGGAACGGTTCACCCCAGTATCGCTGACGGCTGAACAGCCAGTCACGCAGTTTATAATTAATAGCTTTTTCGCCGAGTTGTTTTTCTTCGAGCCAGGCGGTGATTTTTTCTTTGAACTTATCAGTAGTTAAACCATCGAATTGGCCGCTATTGACAGCCTTGCCATCACCAATAAAGCAGGCGTCTCCCCTTTTAACCTGCTCTGACAGTTCTTTATCAGCTGGGTCAACTACTGCGATGATCTGCAAACCAAACTTCTTGGCGAATTCAAAGTCACGCTCGTCATGGGCTGGGACGCTCATAATCGCACCGGTGCCGTAGCTTATAAGGACATAGTCGCTTATCCAGATTGGAATCTTTTCTCCATTAACTGGATTTATGGCATAAGCGCCGGTTGGCTGACCAGTCTTTTCCTTTGCAAGATCGGTACGGTCGAGGTCACTTTTACGTGATGCCTCTTCGCGATAAGCAGCGATGGCTTCTTTATTATCATCGGTCGTTATTTTATCTACTAACGGATGCTCAGGAGCCACTACCATATAGGTAGCCCCGAAAAGTGTGTCAGGGCGGGTAGTGAAGACCCTGATAGTCTCATCATGGCCATCCACAGTGAAATCGACCTCGGCCCCGATACTTTTACCGATCCAGTCTTCCTGCAGCTTCTTGATCGAGTAGGTCCAGTCAACATCTTTAAGGTCATCGATCAGCCTTTGGGCATATTTAGTAATACGCAGCATCCACTGTCGCATAGGTTTTCTGATAACAGGGTGGCCGCCCCGCTCGCTTAGGCCGCCTATTACCTCTTCATTAGCTAAAACGGTTCCAAGCTCGGGGCACCAGTTGACGGCGACTTCGGCTTCATAGGCGAGACGATTATCGTCGATATATTTTCGCTTTTGCTCTTCATCAAGGCCCTGCGGTATCGGAAGTTGATCGATAGGCTTAGCCTTCTGCTCGACTTCATCGAAGTAACTATTGAATAATTTCAGGAATATCCACTGGGTCCACCTAAAATAGTTCGGGTCTGTCGTATTAACTTCCCTGTCCCAGTCATAGCTAAAGCCAAGGCTTTTTATCTGGCAGCGGATGTTATCAATGT
Source organism: Sedimentisphaerales bacterium (assembly GCA_028282745.1). Classification (GTDB taxonomy): domain Bacteria; phylum Planctomycetota; class Phycisphaerae; order Sedimentisphaerales; family Anaerobacaceae; genus JANQHJ01. The sequence continues at coordinate 3,022 of JANQHJ010000027.1, forward strand.
TTTTTTCGGTGGTTATGCGCGGATGTGTTCCGGTTTTGACCGCATATTGTTCGGCAGGCAAACCAAAGGCGTCGTAACCCATCGGGTGCAGGACATTAAAGCCCTTCATTCTTTTATAGCGGGCGACAATATCGGTAGCGGTATATCCTTCAGGGTGACCAACGTGAATACCATGGCCGGAGGGATATGGGAACATGTCCAACACGTAATACTTGGGATGGGAAGTGTCACAGTCAACAGCTTTGAAGGTTTTGTTCTCGTCCCAGTACCGCTGCCATTTTTTTTCTATGTTGTTAAAATCGTATATGCCTTTTTTATCTTCCATCTATTATCCCTGAGAATGCGGGCAACTGCCGTCCGTGCATCCAAAGCACTTCTTCGACTGCCCCTCTTTAATTTGTGCGGCAAAAACTGAAAATTGCTTTTGCAGATCCTTGCCTCCACAATGGGGGCATGATCGAGCTTTTCTATATTCGGCTGATTCCAGGAATTCAGCTATCTTGCCGCAACTACTGCACTTATATTCGAATATCGGCATCTGTTTGAAACCTATGCAAAATTAAATATCAAAAAATAATAAGCTTAGTATTATACCCCATTGATAGTAGGCTGTAAATCATTGAAACCAAGCTCTTTAAGTGGGATTTTTATTGACTTTAGCAATAATCCTGATATTTATTTACCTATAATGAGTGACTTTTGTTGTCATTCAGCGAGGAAGAAATGCAGAATTCTCCAAATATCGAAAAATGGCTCAAACTTATCCGCACAGATGGTATCGGGCCTGTTAATTTCAATAAAATGTTGAATCATTTCGGCAATATTGATGCCATTCTCGGCTCGTCGATTTCACAGATAATGAATGTTGAAGGAATCGGGCCCAAGAGAGCTGAACAGATTTTTTCCAGCAGGAATAAATTCGGTATCGAAGCTGAATTGGAATTAGCAGAGAAACTCGGGGTATGGCTGGTTCACTGTCAGGATGACAGGTATCCGACACTGCTGAAACGCATCGATGATCCGCCGCCGGTTTTGTATATTAAAGGGTCGCTCGAAAAGAGTGATAACCTCAGCGTGGCTATCGTCGGCTCGCGGCGATGCAGTGCGTATGGTCAGGAACAGGCTTCTCGATTTGCGCATTTTCTATCGTCAGCAGGATTTACTATAGTATCAGGCATGGCACGGGGAATAGATACTGCAGCACATCATGGAGCTCTTTCAGCTAATGGCAGGACTTTAGCAGTTCAAGGGACGGGGCTTGCTAAAATATTTCCATCTGAAAATGAAAAACTCGCAAAACTCATTAGTGAATCAGGTGCATTGATAAGTGAGCTGCCATTGAACAGCGAACCTTTAGCTGAGAACTTTCCACCGCGAAACAGAATTATCGCGGGATTGTCACTTGGGACGATAGTGATCGAGGCAGCTCATCGCAGCGGAGCCTTGATAACGGCTGGGGCAGCACTGGATTATAACCGTGAAGTTATGGCTATACCGGGCAAAATAGATTCACCACTTAGTAAAGGGACAAATAAGCTGCTGAAACAAGGGGCCAAGTTAGTCGATTCAGTCGAGGATGTTATCGAGGCTCTGGGCTATATAGGTGAACAATTAAAAGAACGTACCGCCGAGGCTAAAAGCCAGGTCCAGGATAGAATTGAAAAGATCGATGAGAAAAGACAGGCACTGAAACTGTCTATTGACGAACAGGCAGTGATGGATTGTCTGGATCATGAGCCGGTGCATATCGAGAACATCATAGCTATCGCTGAAATTCCTGCAGGCAAGGCCAATTCTGCGTTAGTTTCGTTACAGCTAAAAGGGCTGATCTCGCAGCTGCCGGGCAGTTTTTTTAAGAAAAAATAGCACCTTAAAAGCCTATATTTGTGATTTTTGGTAACATTTTAGCCAAACGCCATATGCGATTTATCCTTCCTGCAAATCAGAATGTGCCATAGGTAGCAGACCTCTTTCATTTTCTAAACTGTTACTAATTCATAAATCTTCCACACATAATCATGCCCAAGAAAAGCTGTGTTAGAAAGGTTATTCAAATTAGCCCTGAAAAAAAATGAAATTCTTCTGAGATTTTTGTTGCATATTACTGCATATTGTGATAATTTAATGCTTATTAATGGAGATTATAACATATGCAGTTGATGTCAATTGAAGATTTGGCGGTTTATCTGGGGGTTTCCAAGCGGACTATCTACAAGTATATAGCCGATGGAGATTGCCCGCCTTATATTAAACTCAGCCAAAAGAACATAAGCTTTGACCGGGCAGATGTGGATGCCTGGCTGAAGTCGAAAAAAGTAATTCCAAAACCAAGGAAAGGACATGCAAATGATTAATTTTTTAGCTGATATCGATCCGAATCACATTAGTGTAACAATAATGTTAGTTATCTATGGAGGCCTTTTGGCATTGGTTTTGATTGTGCTGATCCGGGCAGCAAAGTTCTTTAGCAGCGCGACAAAGGAGATGAAACTAACTCGTATTGAATTAGGTAAGCTATCTGAAGAGGTCCAGGTTCTCCAGAAAAAGCTAAAAGACTAAGACCTAAGAGCCCGGCGAAAAGGATTTTTCAGCCTGAAGGATCTAAATAAATCTTAATTCACCACATTCACTGGGCAGCTTTTTTCAAAAAAATCCACATTTTTTTGAATTATCCATTACTCCATGCGTCTTTTTAATCAGGACTATTAAAAACCGACATTTTGGAGTATTAGAAAATGAACTCAGAAACGAAGCAATTCAAAGCAAAGTGGTCAAGTTTTACCAGTATAAGCACAGTTGTAGTTAGTGCGCTTGTATTTATTTTCCTGCCCTATGTAATTTTATCAGCAGTGCCGAACGTTTATTGGCTGGTATTAACAGTATATTTATTGATACCCGCGTTAATGATCACCCTTATTTTCTATGCACCTTTCGGATACCGTATCTCAAAAGATGCAATCACAGTCAAACGATTGGGAGTTGATATTATTATTCCCATAGATAACATTAAGGAAATACGAAGGTATAATTGCAATCGAATAACCGGGCCTGGGCTTAGAATATTTGGTGTCTGTGGTTTTTTCGGGGCTTACGGTAAATTCTGGAACAAAGAATTTGGTTCGTTCAATACATATATTACAAATAATAAAGATGCCGTATTTATCAGCTGTAAAAACGGCAAAAAATATGTCTTATCACCCCAGCAGCCTGACGAATTTGTTCAAAACATCAGCCATAATCACAACTTTTCTGCATAAAATTTGAGCTTTTTGGTAACTTTTTGCACTAAATACCATCATAAATACAAGAGAATGAAATTTTTTTTGTATTTTTTTCTTTATAACTTCTACAAATGTAGTAGGATTCTATTACATTTGTAGAAAGGAGAAGCTTTATGAAACTAACGGACGCGGAATGGCAGATCATGAATGTGCTGTGGGAAAGACATCCAGCAACGGCACGCGGGATAGTAGAAAGGCTGCCGGAAGATATTAAATGGGCATATACAACCGTCAAGACTATGCTGAGCAGATTGACTGAAAAAGGAGCAGTTGCTCAGGATAAAAATGGCAACACCAGCATATATTCACCAAAGATAACTCGCAAAACAGCCCGGCGAAGCGCTCTTGTCAGTCTTGCTAACCAGGCATTCGACGGAGCGTTCGGGCCTTTGATGCATTTTCTCATAGAAGATAAGAAGCTCTCGCCCAGGCAGCGTAAGGAAGTTATCAAGGCACTGGCTGAGGAAGAGAAAAAGAAAGGGGGCAGGAAATGATAAACACTCTAAACCAAATAGCAGATGGATGGTTTAGCTGGCAGGTATCAGTGCTGTGGCAGGTGGCGGTGTTGATAGCTATAGTCTTTGTGATCGATCTTATTATAAAAAAGTGGGCATGGCCGCAGGTGCGATATGCTCTTTGGCTTTTAGTAGTAGTCAAGCTCATTCTGCCGCCAACTCTTACAAGTCCAGCCAGTATTACAAGTGAGATACCAGCTATTGCCGAAAATGCTGTGAATATAGAATTTCAAAAACCAGAGGTTGAAGAACGGCCTATCACCGCCCTTCTTACCGAACAGCCTGTATTGCTTCCCGAAACTTTGCCTAATCATGAACCATCTTATGAAATCACTGCCATTGAAGCCGAACCTATAGAGTCAATCACTCTTTCCTGGAAGACATGGCTATTAATAACATGGCTTGGTGGAATTTTAGTTTTATCCAGCTGGCTGTATTTACGACTTCGGTCATTAAGGCTGGAAAATACAAATCAAAAGGTAGCTAAAAAACTGCCGGAGAGGTTCGATGAAATATTCAATAATGCTGCTGATAGACTTCATTTATCTAAACACAAAAGGCCGAAGGTCGTTCTGAGTAAAAAAGTTAAGTGCCCTGCCGTATTCGGTGTATTCAATCCGGTACTATTAATGCCTGCTGACAAGTTCAGCTCTCTTAAACGCTCGGATCTTGAAAATATCCTGCTGCACGAATTGGCGCACATTAAGCGAGGCGATCTGTGGGTACATGGTGTATTTATGTGCCTGCAGATAGCGTACTGGTTCAATCCTTTGTTATGGCTGATCCGCAGGCCATTACAGAACCTTCGTGAATTGTGCTGCGATGCTACTGTAGCTAAACTTCTGCGCGAAAAAACATATTGCTATCGAGAGACACTGCTGGAGACGGCCAGGCAGTTATTAGCTGAGCCGACCGACCCGGGATTGGGACTGTTAGGCCTGTTTGAGAATTCAAACTGGCTGGTTGACAGACTGTCATGGCTGGAAAAGAAAACATGGAAAAACA
>JANQHJ010000077.1 GCA_028282745.1 Sedimentisphaerales bacterium
TAAATGAAGGAAAAGCTCGAAAACATAGCTCGCAACGACGGCAGATACCACCCCCGGGCCCTGCAGTTCGTCTATGACGGTCTGGGTTATACATTGAAAAACTTCCTCACCGAGCCCGACCACGTCAGCGGCCAGACTCTGTGCGACGGCCTGCGAGACTTCGCCATAAAGAAATGGGGCCGGCTTGCCAAGATGGTACTCAACGACTGGGGTATCCAAAAGACACGCGACTTCGGCGAGATAGTTTACCTTATGATAGACCACAAGTGGATGAGCGCCCAGCCGTCAGATACTATCGAGGACTTTAACGGCATTTATGATTTCGATACTGTCTTCAAAAAAAATTTCAATTTCCAGTAGGCTAACTTAAGTTTGAAAGTAAGCCTTCAATCCTGCCATTATCATGTGCACGCCAATCGAAGCGATAAACATGCACATAACCTTCGAAAAGACTGTGCAGAACAATCTTCCGAGTATTTTGTGAATTGGCTGCAGGAATCTTGTTATTATCCATACCAAAGCAAAAACTGCTGTAATTGCAATTACAGCCGCAGCCGGTCCCCGGCTTTGAAAAGTCGTTAAACTTGTCACCATTGCCCCAGGCCCTGCCAATAGCGGACAGGCCATCGGAATACAGCCAATTTCTACAGCGCTCAAAGTTCCACTGACAGCGACTGATCTTTTCAGTGTCCCGAATATCAAATGATCTATCGCGATGATCAATAATAGTACACCGCCGGCTAATTGCAGGTCTGCGAGAACAACATGAAAGATATTTTCGAGGATCCAGTTGCCGGCAAAAGAAAAAATCAAAAGGATTGCTACCGCAACACCAATAGCAGTATTATATGCTTTCCCGCTCTGACCTGCTGGAACATGGTCACCAACATGCAGAAATACCGGAATATTCCCCACCGGATCGACAATTGCGAATAACGCTAATATGGCCTCAAGATAAACCATATTATTATTTCGGCAAATCCCCACTATTTTGAACAGAGTAAACGCCATAATTTCTTAATAGCTAAATGTTTCAAGAAAATCACTTGCCTTAAATAAATATAAGACAGATAATAGCCCAATAATGAGCGAGCTTAAAAAAACCCTACTAATACTTAAATCACGATGGCCGCAGGTTGCTATGCTTGTTAGCTTATCTATTACTTCTACTATTTTGGGTACATTAACAAGATTAGCTCGTAGTTCAGGTACTCAATTATCAGCTACATCTATTCAGGCAGGCTTTTTTTTATTTTCTCTAATACTCTGGATTTTCACTATTTTACTCTTTAACGGTTTTTTAAGAAGTGTTTATTTAGGCGAAGCTGAACATTACGCACTTGATAAATTATTTAAACACGGCTGTCACTTTTTCTGGCGACTATTTGTTTTCGCCATTCTTTTTGGGATTTTATATATTCTGGTTCTTTTGATTGCCAATTCACTAATAAGACACTTTTATCAAGATGTGGCAACACAACAAATAATACGCTTGATTGCTGTATCCATTTCAATTCTATTCGTGAATATAGTATTGATCAAAGTCTGCTTATTCCTACCCGCAACAATTATAACACTCGACTGCAAGCTATTTCGAAGCTTCAAATACCTTAGAAATTGTAAGCTATCAGATGTAAAATTACTAATTGTCATATATTGCGGAAACCTCATGTTTTCTACATTATTCTCATTTTTATTGAATACCATATACGAAAATTCATATAGTATTATTTCGTTTTTATGTCGAGCAGTAGTTTCGATCTTGGGCACTCTAATAGGCCTTGTTGTTTCTATCATGGCTATAAGGTATGTAACATCTCTAAATATCAATACAATAAAAGAAATCTTGCAAATGAAATTGGATGATCCGCGAAGCTATAAGCTTATTACTTAGAATCTCTAACTTAATGAATAAAAAGAACTTTTTTAATAGTCAAAACCGGCATTTGTCTTCTCTTTGTTATATACTATTAGAGAAACTCTCTAATTATCTTTTTAAAAACCTCAACCGCCTCTTCTAGTTCTGCTATCTCAACGAACTCATCCGGCTGATGACAGCTTGCACCATCTGCCGCTCCGCATACAACAACAGGCTTACCTAATTGTGCAAAGAAAGGCCCATCTGTTCCATATCCAACCGATGCCGTCTTCGCAGCCCCTACAACAGAGCACAATCCTTTGACAAATTCGCTGTTATCATCCGTCTCCAAAGCTCCAACGTTCCTTACTATCGAGACCTCAGCATCAAAACTACTGTCCGCCTCTTTCAACCGCTTAAAGATGTTTTCTATCATTTCAATTATTTCATCGTTCGACTCACCCGGCACCGTGCGAATATCCAGACTTGTCTTACACATATCCGGTACGACATTTATAGCATCGCCAGCGTTTATTGTATTGATACTAACCGAACACTTACCAAGCTTCGGGTGCTCGACATTACCAAATTCGACTTTATCAAGTTCATCCAGAAACTTTCTCATCGAATTAATAGCGTTGACACCGGTATGAGGCCGTGACCCATGAGCCGTTCTGCCCCTGGTCTTAACCTCTAACCACAGTATCCCGCGATGCGCCGTTATTACCTTAAAATTCGTCGGCTCAGCTATGATAACACCAGCTATTTCCGGCAGCTTATCCTTGTTCTCCGCTACGAATTTTTTAGCACCGCAACTGTCCGTCTCCTCACCTGCGTTGCATGTAATTATGAGATCACCTGCCGGTTCTTCGCCAGCCTGTATAAGGTCGCACACTGCAGTAATTAAAGCCGCAGCCGATCCCTTCATATCACATGCACCACGCCCGTAGATTTTCCCATCTTCTTCTGTAGCCGAGAACGGCGGATACTTCCACTGCTGCTCACCGGGCGGTACGACATCTATATGACAGGCAAATAACAAGCCCGGCTTATCGTCTTCAGATTTGATATGCGCCGTAACATTAGCCCGATCATTACCCCAGCTATCTAACTGGCAATCAATACCAAATCGCTGGAAATGTTCTTTTATCACCTTAGCTACCGCAAGTTCACCTGTATGCTCGGTACTCTCGGCCTGTATAAGTTTCTTCAATAATTCTTTCACAAACAACTCTTTCTACGCAACAATCATCCTTCATACTTATCAAAAACGACCGCCATTTTTTCCTTAATGTCATCCAATAACATGAACGCGATCTCCCGCATTTGTGGATGAGCAGCCTTGTCGCATCTTAACTCAAAAAAATTCATCCACTGGCGCAAATTCCCGGTTACGACAATTTCTGTTTTCAGAGAATGAATAAGAATTGAACGTGCTTGCTGGGGGGTCCAGCCTGCTTTTATAAGGCTGATATATTGTTCTTCGCATTGACCGCACGCTCTCAGCCAGACAGCCGTTTCTTTATCCAGAGCTGACAGCTCGATGACATTGCCATCTTCATATTCAAGGCTATCGTTTTGTGAATTTAATTTTAGATCCCCCGGCAGCAGCTTTTCATCAACCCAGGGTGGTAAGATGTATTGAATACCGCCTAAATAGTTACAGTATCTGGTCGATTCCTGTGCGAAACTGAACAATCGATGCCTGACAATTTCATGAGTGATGCCGCGGTCACAGATAATGCGATATGAAGCCGAAGCATGCTCGACCATAGCCAAATGATCACGGGCGACAAGCCTCTTTACAAATTCTATCGATGAAGTGTCGGTTATTTTGTCTTCGCTTTTATAGCAGATCCTGCCTGCCCTCTCAATTGCCTGCAAAGGATCAGGAGTAGCCCATAAAAATTCGATAGACGGTTTAATCAAGATCATCCTTTATTTACCTTTCTTACCATAATACCTTTGTTGTTGCAGGTATAAATCCCAAGATATTCTTTCATGCTAAGAGATTACACATATTTTTCTGCTTGTACAAGAGTCTGACTGTGAATTCCATTGTTTTAAACTATAAACTATAATTTGTCGCTTTTCATTTCGAGTCCAAGCTGCATAAAGACTATGGCACTGGTTATCTTCAAAAGCGAAACAGTTGGTAAAGTCGAAATCTGGACCTAATCATAATCACAAAATACAATCTACGACCTGCAACATACGAATTACGGGCATCCTACATCCTGAATCGAGTAACTACTCATTTTCGCGATAAAATCCGCTCCGAGCCAATTTTCTATTGAATATCAGGGCAATTTCTGTAATATTGGGGGGCTAAATTGGCAATTTTATAAGGAGCGAAAATGGGCCCAGTACTAAGCGGCTTAACTAAGTTACAGAGCGTGGAAAATCGCCTAAGGGTGATAAAGAACAAGCTGGCAAGATGCAGGCGAAGCGTTATTTTACAGGAAAACCAGGTTCGAACCCTGACGAACAGCCTGGAAGCCAAAAAGGAAGAGATACAGCTTACAAAGGTCCAGTCCGACCGGCTGGAACTCGAGCTAAAAAGCCGCGACGAGGCCATCGCCAAGCTCCGGGCATCATTGAACTCTGCAAAAACAAACAAGGAATATGCTGCCGTCCTGACCCAGCTCAATACAACAAAAGCTGATAATTCCAAACTCGAAGGCCAGATCCTCGATCTAATGAAGGATATCGAAGCCGACGAAGCTGAGTGTCAGCAGATTGAGGAGCAGATCGCTGAGCAGAAAAAAACGCTCGAAAACACCAGAACCGAATCCGAGCAGCAGGCCGTAAAACATCAGGCTGAGATAGACGGAATCCAAAAGGAGTGGGATCAGGCTGCAAAGGACGTACCTGAAGAGGCACTTCATATTTTCAAACGAGTCGCTGAAACCTACGACGGAGAAGCGTTATCTATCGTCGAAGAACAGGAAGAAAACTCCGCCGTTTATAGCTGCGGTGGCTGCTTCATGTCTATCACCCCGGAAACGGTAAATTTACTGATGACGAAGGATGACATTATTAGGTGTCCGAATTGCACCAGGATTTTGGTATTAAGTGTGACGGGTGAACAAACTTAACCTTGTCAATTGATCATAGTTTTATTCGTTTGGTGATGATATTGAGTCAGGACTAAGGGAGTAGTGCATTTGGGTAGTCAGATCAGTCACTTAATAGTTTATACAGATGGAGCCAGCAGGGGTAATCCCGGGCCCGGGGCAGCGGCTTACGTGCTGCTCGATGGGCATGATAAAGAAGTATCAGCTCGTGCGGTATTTTTAGGTGAGTGCACAAATAATGTCGCTGAATATACGGGATTAGTTAAAGCTCTCGAAGAAGCCAACGATCTCGGGGCTAAAACTTTAGAGATTTTCAGCGACAGTGAGCTGATGGTCAAGCAGATAACCGGGCAGTATAAAGTTAAAAGCGATCTGATCCGGCCTTTATTCGAACAGATAAAGGAATTGCTGGCACAGTTCGATAACTGGAGGATCGGGCACGTTAGAAGAAATAATAACAAGCGTGCAGATGAGCTTTGTAATATCTGTCTCGATAGAGGTGAAGATATTAATACCGAACCTAAGAATTTGACTAAGGGACAGAGGCATTTACGGTTAGGGGTATTGGTAAGCGGTGGAGGCAGGACGTTAGTAAACATCCTTGAATGTATCGAACGTGGTGAGCTGGACGCTGAAGTGCCGGTCGTGATCTGTTCCCGTTCACAAATCAAGGGAGTTGAGCGAGCTAAAAAAGCCGGCTTGAAAGTAGTGATAATTCGCAAGAAAGATCATCCGGATATAGACTCGTTCAGTAAGGCAATCGAAGATGAATTAATACAAGAAAAAATCGATCTGGTTATTCAAGCGGGCTGGCTTTGTTTATGGAAGATACCTGAACGGTTGACCAATAAGGTTATGAATATTCACCCGGCATTGTTGCCGAGCTTCGGCGGTAAGGGCATGTGGGGTCATCACGTTCACGAGGCTGTATTGGCGGCGAGTTGCAAAGTCAGTGGCTGTACGGTACATTTTTGTACGAATGAATACGATGACGGCCCGATCATTGTACAGCGATGCTGCACAGTTGAAGAAGGTGACACAGCAGATGATCTTGCCGATCGTGTATTTGGGCAGGAATGTATTGCTTATCCACAAGCTATAAAGCTGTTCTCACTGGGACGATTGAAAGTCGAGAATAAAATAGTCAAGATATTGCCTGGGGCTTAGTAAAATGAAGCTGAATAAAAGGCAAAAAAGAATTATTGCCGATTTCATTGTAGTTGTAACCGTAACGATTGCGCTTGTCATCGGTATCACAAACTTCAAGGATCATGTCAATCGTTCCGAGGGTAAGCGAGCAATAACTCATCTTGGCGAGATAGTAGTTAACTATAGAGAGCAACACGGCTATGTGCCCCCAGAACGCGTGGTTGAACAGATCAAAGATAATCTGGAGGGTAGGGCAAGACTTGGCAAATTGACTTACCGGGGATTGTATGCCGACCTTAGCGGTAAAGAAAAAGAGTTGTTGGCCTATACGCAAGAAAACTACAGAAGCTGGTTCATTGAGCCGGGCTTTATAGTTCTGTGGGTCACAGATATCAAGGGCATAGGGCAAAAGACAACAGAATATCAAGTGGAATGGATAGCTAAAGATAAGTTCCAGGAGCAGCTCGATAAGTATGAGACAGACTACGAGAGATCACTGCGAGGGAAATGATACCCCGCCTTCGGAAAGATAGTAAAAAAGCCCCAGCGATTTTTGATAAATCAGACGCTAGAGCTAAAATATTTTAAAGTGTTTTAGTAACTTACAGTTTTATTTTGAAGTTACTTTTTCTTTCTTCTTTTTCTTCTTTTCATCTTTTTCTTCAGGTGCGTTCATGGCGTCGAACTTCAGGTGCTCTTCGTCGAGGACATCTATCTTTACCAGATTCTTGCCCTTGAATTCACCACGAAGTGAAGATTCACTGAGCGGATCCTCGATGTAATGCTCTATAGCACGGCGCAAAGGCCTTGCGCCAAACTCAGGATTATAGCCTTTATCAATGAGAAATTCCTTAGCCTGTTCAGTGAGTTCGAGTTTGAGGCCGTGCTCAATTACACGTTTGAAGACCTTTGAAAGTTCGTACTCAACCACCGTTTGCAGGTTCTCACGCGTAAGTGGTTTGAAGACAACGACATCATCGACACGGTTGAGGAACTCAGGCCTGAAGTAACGCTCGACTTCCTTGTTGATGAGATCTTTCATCTTTTCATAGTTGGACTCTTCAGTTTTTTTGCCAAATCCGAAGCCTGACTGGTTCTTGATAAGGTCAGCGCCGATGTTACTTGTCATAATAAGTATGACATTCTTAAAGTCAATATGTCTGCCGAAGCTATCGGTGAGCCTGCCTTCTTCCATTATCTGAAGCAGCATGTTGTAAACATCCGAGTGTGCCTTTTCAATTTCATCAAGCAGCAGAACAGCATAAGGCTTCCTTCTAATACGCTCGGTTAGTTGGCCACCTTCTTCATATCCGACATACCCGGGAGGGGCACCGACAAGTCTGCTGACATTATGTTTTTCCATGAACTCACTCATATCAAGCTGGACGAGAGCGGATTCATCGCTAAAGAGGAATTCGGCAAGTGCTCTTGCCAGCAGTGTTTTACCGACACCACTAGGGCCGAGAAACACGAAGCAGCCCATTGGACGATTCGGATCTTTCAGGCCTGAACGAGAACGCCTTACCGCCTTTGCGATAGCGTTAATACCTTCGTCCTGAGATACGACTCTTTTGTGGAGCTCAGTTTCAAGCTCGAGCAACCTTTGGGCTTCCTTTTTCTCAAGCCTTGTTAACGGAACACCGGTCATCTTACTTACAACTTCGGCGATTATCTCTTCATCAACCTCACCGGTAGATTCCTTGTTCTTTTCGTACCAGTCTTTCTGCATTTGATTTTTCTGCTCGAGCATTTTCTGAGCTTCATCCCTGAGTGAGGCGGCTCTTTCATACTCTGCATTTTTGACGGCTTCGTCTTTTTCACGCTGTAGTTTTTCGACCCTCTCTTCGATCTCTGCGAGATCCGGCGGAGGTGTCATATTTTTGAGTCTGACACGAGCACCTGCTTCGTCAACGACGTCGATAGCTTTATCAGGCAGGCATCTGCCGGTGATGTATCGTGTCGAGAGCTCAACCGCCTGGAAGAGGGCTTCGTCGGTAAAGTGTACCTTATGGTGAGCCTCATATCTGTCGCGAAGGCCGCGTAATATTTCGACCGCTTCATCTTTGTTAGGCGGATCGACTATAATAGTCTGGAACCTTCTTTCGAGAGCTCCATCCTTTTCAATATGTTTTCTGTATTCATCGAGCGTGGTAGCGCCGACACACTGGACTTCGCCGCGAGCGAGAGCCGGCTTCAGGACATTCGATGCGTCGATAGCGCCTTCGGCACCACCTGCACCGACTAGTGTATGCAGCTCATCGATAAAGAGTATTACATTCTTTGCTCGCCTTACTTCATTGATAACAGCTTTGATGCGTTCTTCGAATTGTCCACGGTATTTCGTACCGGCAACCATCATTGCCAGGTCTAATACGACTATTCTTTTTTCCTTTAGAATTTCCGGGACATCTTTAGAAATGATCTGCTGGCTAAGACCTTCGACGATAGCGGTTTTTCCAACTCCAGGCTCACCAAGTAGTACAGGATTATTCTTTGTACGACGGCAGAGTATCTGGACGAGACGTTCGATCTCATTATGTCTGCCAATAACAGGATCGAGCTCTTTATTTGCAGCAAGCTCGGTCAGATCCCTGCCGAAGCTGTCGAGAGCGGGTGTTTTGCTCTTTGTTTTTGGCCTGGCTGCAGCGGGACCCATGCTCATACCGACCTCGCCGGGTTCAGAATCAACACCGGCTCCGAGAAGGTTCAGGACTTCCTGCCTGACCTCTTCGAGCTTTAGGCCGAGACCGATGAGTATCTGGGCGGCAATGCCTTCGGTCTCTCGCAAAAGACCCAAAAGGATGTGCTCTGTGCCGACATAGTTATGGTTGAGAGCCCTTGCTTCTTCGATAGCATATTCGATGACCTTCTTGGCCTTTGGTGTCTGGGGGAGTTTTCCCATAGTTACCAGGTCCGGCCCGCTTTTTACATGCTTTTCGACCTCAAGGCGAAGCTTTTTGATATCGACATCGAGATTCTTGAGCACTGTGGCTCCGACGCCACTGCCCTCTTTAACGAGGCCGAGCAGGATGTGTTCGGTGCCGATGTGTTCGTGATTGAATCGCTGGGCCTCCTGGTTGGCCAGCGCCATTACTTTTCTTGCCCTGTCAGTAAAACGCTCAAACATTTCAAACCTCTAAGCTGTAGTTAATAAAAACACTCGATAATCAAAGAGCAAATATTGTTCCATCTTAACTAATTTGCCAGATAAGCTGTTTTCCGCAATAAACGCATTATATCGCGTCGGCTGTGCCTGTCAATTAGGCGGAAACCGCCAAAATGGCAGTTGCTGTTTCACTATTTATATGCTCGATATGGATAGATTGTTCGGTATCCATAACTAAAGTGAAACAACTGCTTTTTGTATCGGCAAATATGGGCCGATACTTTCCGCATATTGGGGCAAAAACCGATTTTTACGTGGAAAATAAGATTTTCTACATATGACTCACCATGGATTGCAGGCGGCGATACAGTCCTATATTGGAGGGCTAAAAAAGCTTATTACAAGGGGCTTCTATATATAATCGACTATGCTCTCATAAAGTTCATCCACCTGCTCCTTACGGCTGTTGGCGTAGTGAATGCGAATGCAAATCTTCGTGGCGCCATCTTCTGTACCTTCGAGCTTAACTTTTACTTCTTCGCCGTCGGGATTTTCTCCGATGATCAGGGCTTCATTTGCCCTCATAGTGGTTTCTACGATCTCAATATCGCTTTCATTAATTGCTTTTTCAGTAGCGCTAAGCATGTCATCATATTCTACTTCTTCCACGCTATTTAGATCCCATGAATTTGTTTCCACAAAAAATGCTGTGCCCCCCATAGCTATAGCTGCTGCGCAGCCTTGCAAAAGAAGTAAAGCACAACCGATCAAGATAAAGAGTAAAATCTGTAAATTTTTCATTTTTTATCCCTTCTAAAAGAGCCTGTTTCAATCCAAGATTTTCAGTTATAGAACAGATGAAACAATCGTGTCAGCAGCATTTTTTATAGCCACTTTCTCACAATTGTGCTTCATCGACTCTAATACATCGGCTTCTTTTAAGAGGGTCTGAAGTTCCTGCCAGAGCCAATCCGCTCTTTCATCTAAGTCCGGTAAATCGTCAACAACAATTGCGGCTTCGGCAAGTACGAGTTTTTCAGCATTTAAGTACTGATGCATGTCCCTGTGATGGGGATATGGTATGCAAATGGCCGGAGTATTCGAAGCGGCAAATTCAGCTACACTTACTGCACCGCTTCGACCGATAACCAAATCGGCGGCGGCTAAAAGGTCAGCCATGTCGTCGTAATAATCTAAAATGGTATGCTCAATATCAGCAGAACCATATTTACCTTTAACGGCATCATAGTTTGCTTTGCCACTAAGATGGACTATCTGCCAATTGTCCTTGAACTGTGAAAGTTTTGACAGTAATGAACACACCGCTTCATTAATATTTTGGGCTCCACTGGAGGCTCCGGTAACGAGAAGTATTTTTTTACTTTCATTAAGTCCAAGAGCGGCTTTTGCCTTTTTAGCTTCAGCCTTTTCGAATTCTTTTCTCAAAGGACAACCTGTAGCAGTTACCTTGATAGCCCTGTTTTTAAAGTATCCGGCGGTATCTTCGAATTGCACAAATACTTCGTTAGCCCACCTTTTACAGAGTTTGTTTGACTTACCCGGTACTATGTCAACATTTACCAGTTTGACAGGTATGTTTAGCCGATGGGCAGCAAAGCAAACAGGCGCCGAAGCAAAACCACCAATGCCAATTACGAGAGCATTTTCGCGCGGGACCAAAGTTTCTTTAGCAATTTTACAGCTCTGGTTGAAAGCGCCAATAAACCGTAATATTCCTCGTACAGAAAGACCAACTGCTGGTAACTGCGTGAAAGTAAAATTTGTCTTCGAGAGAATCTGGGCATCTATCGGCCTGTTGCTGCAAAAAAAATGAATATTCACATCCGGGTGCTTTTCAGCTATCTTTTGAGCGACGGCAAGGCCGGGGTAAATGTGCCCTCCGGTTCCACCCCCTGCCAGAAAAACATTTTGTACCGCCATTAGCCAAGCTCTCCAATAGTATCATTGCCAGAGTGTTTTGCTATGTTAATTAATACCCCGATAGCTGCAGAAGATAACAATAAACTTGTACCGCCAGCGCTAATAAACGGCAGTGGGATACCTTTTGTTGGAAGTACGACAGTAACAACTCCTATATTAAGAGCAGCCTGTAAGGCAACTGCAAGAGTTATAGCCGCCGCGATCAGTTTACCGAGCGGATCTTTACACCCAAGAGCAACTGTCACTCCAAGGCAAATAAATACTACAAAGAGCAGAATCACGCTAACAGTGCCAATAAAGCCAAGCTCTTCGGCTATTACGGAGAATATAAAATCGGTGGTATCTTCGGGCAGGTGCCCGTATTTCGAGACTCCCATACCAAGGCCTTTACCCCAGAGTCCGCCCGAGCCAATAGCAATGAGCGACTGGTTAGGCTGATAATTAATTGAATCGGTCCATTTGTCAGGGTGAAGAAAAGCCAATATTCTCTGGCAGCGTTCGGGTGAAATTCTAATAGCTGTGTAAAAACCCCCGGCAGCAAACGGCAATGGTGTTAAGATATAGTTCAGCTTAACACCCGCCATGATAAACATGAAAAACGTAATAAGAGCAATGAAGGCAGCAGTGCCAAAATCCTCAATGAGTACCAGGCCAACTATAATACCTATCCCCAGACATAACGGTACGAACCCATTAAGGAATAATCCAAGCTCTTCTCGATACCGGCAGGAGAACCCGGCGAGGAAGAAAATTACCGTCCATTTTGCAAGCTCGGAGGGTTGAAAGCTGATTTTAATCGGGCCAAGAGGGATATGCAGCCAGCGTCTTGCAAAATTGACCTGTGAACCCAGGCCGGGTATTAATACAAGAATCAGCAAAATGACACTTACAAATAAAAAATATGTCGAAAGCGACTTGAGTAATCCACGATTCATACCCAGGCAGCGGTAATCGATGCAGGAAATTACATACATAACCAAAATCGCCAGTGGGAAAAATAATAACTGGCGAAGTGATGTGTATTCGTAGAATTTTTTCAGCTCAATATTCTCTGTCACATTGGCACTGGCGCTGAAAACGAAGACGACACCTATGGCCATAAGCGTTATCGTAACCATGGCTATCTGACGAGGCAACGAGTTTTCAGGCTGTTGAATGTCCATTAAGGCTCATCGATCTCAAAAAGTACCCTCTCCATTCTTTTTTCGGCTTGCGGGGGCCAATTACCCCAGAAATAGTGTAGCTAATTTATAAAAGTTAACAGCTGGATTGCCGCAAGGTTGTAATGCGGCTAAGCGCTGGTATAATGTCGAAGTCATTAATAAACGGATTTAATATATGGCGAAAAACTCACTTGATCTTACAGGTAAATGGCAGTTTAAGGAATACCCGCTGACGGCACGCCGTATGCGGGACCTTGAAGACAGCGATTGGTTTGATTGCAGCTGTCCCAATTCAATATTTATCAATCTTGTCGAAGCAGGCCAAATAGAACAGGAGCAAATATACGCAAATCCTGAGGATTTCAAATGGGTAAGTGAAAAACACTGGATATATCGCAAGGTTTTCGATGCTAATGAGGAGCTGCTGCAATCAGGCGAGATCGACTTGGTATTCGACGGGCTGGATACGGTCGCCAGCGTGTGGCTAAATGAGAAGCTGATAGGCAAGTGTGAAAACATGTTCGTCGAGCACAGGTTCGATGTAACGAAATACCTGAAAGAAACCAATAATGTGTTAATGGTAAAATTCTCGCCTGCTGTAGAACACGCCAAAAAACAGATGGATCGTCACACAGAATTCAGCGAGGAACAATTTTTAAATCCTTATAGGGCATATATACGTAAAGCACAGTATCAATTCGGCTGGGATTTTTGTCCCCTGCTGCCAGGCTGCGGAATATTTAGAAATGTACGGCTCGAAGGCATCAGTAAAGCCCACATAGAGAATCTGCACATAAGAACGATTCATTGCAATGATAAGTCCGCGGACATCAGGGTCGCTGTAAGGCTAAAAGCAATAAGTCATGCCAAGCTGAACTGCTCGCTGAAAATTTATGATCAAGAGAATAATATCGCAGCGAGCCTTGAATTCGAACCCCACGGCAGTTCGGGATCGACTGTATTTCACATTAACGAACCTCTTTTATGGTGGCCGAACGGTTATGGTAAGGCGAATTTATACAAGTACAGGCTTCAATTATTAACTGGCGATGAAATTTTGGACATCCGCCAAGGTGAGTTCGGTATAAGAACTATAGAACTGAATCGAGAGGCTGATAAGGCGGGAAGTAAATTCCAATTTTTAATAAACGGACAAAAAGTTTATGTTCGAGGTGCTAATTGGATCCCGACTTCGATATTTGCAGGATCGACAAAAGAAAGGGATTATGAAAAATTAGTCTCAGCCGCAGCCGAAGCTAATATGAACATGCTGAGGGTTTGGGCAGGGGGATATTATGAGGATAATAAATTCTACAAACTGTGCGACAAACACGGAATAATGGTATGGCAGGACTTCATGTTCGCCTGCTGCTATTATCCCGACAGACAGTGGTTTTTGGATGAAATAAAAAAAGAAGCTCGCGATGTTATCGAACGTCTTTACAATCACCCATCGTTAGTTCTTTGGTGCGGCAATAACGAATGCCAGTGGATACATTACAAATCTACTAACGGCAGCGGTAAACGTCTTCATGGTAAAAAAATATGGGAAAAACTCCTACCAAAATTAGTTTCAGAGATGGATCCCGACAGGCCTTACATTCCCACGACACCATTTAGCGATTTAAAAGACCCTAACAATAACAACAGCGGTACTACTCATAACTGGTCAGTCTGGTCCGGGCATAAACCAATGATAGATTATATAACCGCCCCTTCATTGATCCCGCGGTTTGTTACAGAATTCGGTCTTCAATCATTGCCAAATATAAAAACTATCACAAAATCCTGCCAGTCTGAAAAGTTGAAATTAGCAGGCCGAGAGCTTGAAAAACATAATTATCAAGTAGATGGTAATAGCCGCCTTCATCGATACTGCTGTGATTTGTTTGGCCCTGTTCGAGACCTTGAGCAACTCATATATTTTTCACAACTGACACAAGCCAGAGCTGTCAAAAGCTATGTCGAATATCTGCGTGCCCACAATTACAGAAATTACGGGGCGATGTTTTGGCAATTAAACGACTGCTTTAGCTCCGTCAGCTTCTCGGCAATCGATCATTTTAATAATGCTAAAGCCGTATATTACTATGCTAGGCAGTCTTATGCCCCAATTATTACAACAATTGTGCCTGAATATGATCGTTCAAAGATCGGCATTAAGCCAGAACTTTTAACGCTTGGTGCATCGGTTATTAATGATACTACTGAGCCCGTTACCGGCAGGGTAATTTGCGGACTTAAAGACCTTTATGGCAATCAATTGGACAAAGTTGAGCTGCCAATAACTGTAATGCCGTTTTCATGTGCCAGACCGATACAATTATCCAAGTCGCTGGTATCCCCTGAGCACCCTGAAAAATCTTTTTTACAAATCATGCTCGAAATTGAAGGGCAGATAAAATCAGAAAACAGTTTTTTTTACCTTCCGGATAAATATATAAAATGGCCTCAGCCCAAATTAACTTACGAAATCCACAAGCTGGATGAGCATAATTGCCTTTTAACAATAAAGTCAGATGTGTTCGCTAAAGATGTAGTTATCGATACAGGAAATGATATTTTTCCAAGTGATAATTATATTGATATCGTTGGGGGGACAAATAAACAGATAAAAATGGCAATCAACAGGCCTTTTGACACCACGGAAAAGATGGTATCTCTAAGCAGCTTAGCTGAAATACTGGGAGAATAGGCCACACTTAGTTTGTTTTACAATCCACCGCCATACACAGATTGTTCCATATAACTACTGCCCGGCGGCCTGAGAGGCCTCCTTGTCTTTTTGACAGAGTTCTGAATATTTCTATATTGAATTCTCATGTCATCAGGCCAGTAAATCTGTTTAATTGGCATGCTTTCAATTAAGCTGCCGTCATAAGTATATAGCATCTTATAATAGTGCCTTGACCTTAGATTACTGATGCCCGCCCAATCGTCAACTATTACTGCATCAACCATTACTGCACCTGTCGAAAAATCTACCTGCTCCGGCAAAGTTGTTTCTGCAATATCAAAGCTGAATTCATTCGAAACAAAGCCTTCGGCATCTTCGTTTTGGGGCTTTTGAGGCTGCTCAATATCATCGATCCTGCCAATTTCCTCCCCCACCTGAATTGGATATTCTTTACTATGCCAATATCCCATGGCATATCGACAAACCTCAACTTTGACCGTTTTTGTTACGTCTTTAATATCTTTTGCAAAGAAGTACATTTTTTTAGGTATTTCAATCTCATCGGTTTCGAGAGTATTGCTCCAAATAATCACTTGGTTTTTGTATTGCTGATACTCCGGTTTAATCATCGCAGTACCCGCTACAGGATTAAAAACACCAAGTCTAATCTGATATCGATACGTCTTACCCGATTCAACTGTATCATCGATTGCCCAAAACAACAGTGGTTCAGGATAAGACCGCAAGTCTTCTATATTTTCTACAAGCACCCCTTCAAATTCCTCGGCAATATCGCCGGGAGTTTCCATCTCTTGCTCTCTCCGCCGTCTTTTTTCTTCAAGCTCTTCATCGCGTCTATTGTCTTTAACTGGACGCATACGAGTAGGTAATTCATCAATTGTATCATCCGTAACATAGGTTTCTCTTTGCGTGTCTGTTCGTTTTCTGCCATCCTTTTGTTTTGAGCGGTTTTCCTCTCTCTCTCTTTCTCTTTCTTCTCTAATTCTTTGCATTTCAGCACGTCGTATTTTTGCTGATTGTTTTTCAACAACCTTAATAAATCTTGAGTGAAAACTCGGAGGGTACCAGAACTGGTCCGCCGAAGCAATCTGATATGACAGCGGTTGAACAACCTCGGACATTATTTCAAGACTACTAAAATGTAATAGTCGAACTTTCATTCCCCCTCGAGGCAAATCCTCGACATTTTCGATTATTTCCATCATATCGCTTCTTGGATCGATCTTAAGGCGAGGTATATCCACAGGTTCAGCCCAGGAGCCGTCTTCGAGCTTCTCGCTGCGTTGCAGATGGACAGCTGCGAATATCGGCTCAGCTAAATCGGGATCGCGCCACTGAGGTTTTACCGACATCCCATTAAAAGCTTCTTCAAATGCCTCATAGAGTGAAGCTAATTCAAGTTTAGCTTCGACCGTAACCAAGTCAACATCGTTATGTTCAAATCCCAAATTCATAGAATAGAGATCATCAGCTGTATTTTCTTTAGGAAAGTAAGCAACGGCCCGCATTCTCTCTATTTTCGGGTCTTCAATTACAGGACCGGAAGGCAGAGCATATTGCCTGCCATCCACTTCTTTACCGGGATTTTTTGGAGGGGGTATTATCGGCCCACCAAGTTTCGAATCTATTTTTACAGGAGCATTCATAGTATCAAGAAATACTTGAAGAACACTATTGTAATCCTTAGAAGATTTTGGTTTCTGGGTTAAAACATCCTCGACGATTCTCGCTTCTTTAAGAACCTCCGGATCAATCTCAGTTGGATTATAGTTTTTATTTTTGTATTCAACCTTATTTGGGCTTACTAAAACTCCGGTGAACAAAAATATTAAACATAACAACGCCAATATTGGAAGGGTAACCTTCTCAATATTATCAGCAATCAAATTTCCTACATTCTTCATCATTAGAATTTTCCCTGATCACAGAGAAACAATAACTTTACAGAATCCCCGTTAATACTATCCACCTTCATCGTAATATTCATCAAAATCATCCTGTGAACTTTCGAGATCCTTAACCGGTACCGGTTTAATATCTTCATAAGCTCTTCTGCTGAAAATATATTCACATACTAACTCTAATTCGACAACTGCATCATCGCCATAACGATAAAATTCGATATCCTCTTTACTATCCGCCTTAGAGCTTCCCGAAAGCGCTACAGTAAAAGCTTCAACTATAGTTATCTGGTTATGTTGAAATGTCTGCTCAGGATCAGCACCCTGCCATCCTTTAAACTTATGTTTTTTAGGACTACAGACTTGATTCATGAATTTTTGTACGCTTTTAGCATTTATTACAACAGCAAATCGAAAGCGTGTCACGTCCCAGTCTTCATTAGAAAGGCGTTTAGTATGAGCACTAGTTACACTCTCGGTTACTGCAGAAATGTTAGGATCCATCAAATAAAACGGAGACTCGGCCTCTCCTTGTGCACCTTTTTGGTTTTTAGTAATTTCTGGTGAAAAATCAATAAATACCAGGTGTTTGACCGGACAATCCAAAACATTTTTGCAGCTCTTATTCATAGCTGATATACTACTAAAAACATCTTCAATCATCCAATATCCTATTTGCCAAAACCAACAGTTTTTAAGCGCATCCTGCTCATCAACATATTCAAAAACTTTGGAGGATGATTGCTGACTATGCTCAGGTTTGGCCCAATATAAATAACCGGCAATATCGAGTGGATCAGCATAGAAAGACGCACTTCTGGCAGCCTCTAAACATATTTCATCAATGATAGCCTGCTCGACCTCGTCTCCCTGGTCACTTGCTCTACGTGATGTTTTTCTCGCACGTTTACTGCTACTCAACTCCATACCGATTGTCTCTGTCATAGAACTTGTTCTTGTAACAGCTATTTCGATCTCCTGTCGACTTGGACATTGCCTGGCCTTATGTTGCGTCATTAAATTCTCTATACTCTGCCGATAAGCCTGCCCAAAACCCCAATAAACTGATATCGATTTATCTTTGGATTCGGGAAATAATCCATACTGAAGAAGTTCTCTTTGTGTCGTTTGCATGGACATTTTAGATATATGATTTACATCGGCAGCCAAAGCATCCTGATATTTTTTTTCTTCTTTCCACTGATCCCGTGAAATCTCCTGGGATTGTAATCTCTGTATGGCTTTAGCATTTTTGACACTTTGATTTCGTATCGATTTTTTTAGATTGCTGCTCATTAAAGGCCTGACACCAAACAAAATCACCAGAGCTATCAAAAAGATAATCAAGGGCAAAAGATATGCGGTGTAGCTGCGCAAAAATTCCAGCTTGGATAACACTTGTTTTATTTGTGCCGCATCAATTTTCTTGCTCATTTCAATTCCTGGCAACAATAATCCTTACAACTGTTCATTATAAGTGTCTGTCAGATCACTTTGATCTTTAAGCCAAAGTAACTTAAAATTCAGAACGAACCACTGGTCATTTGTTTTGTACAGTTCTCGTTCGCTTTTATCTCGCATTATATTCCCCTGTTCATCAGTAATGGGAACGCTGCTTATTGTTTCCCTGGTCATAGGATCGACCAGCACTATATTGTCCCCGCGATATCCTGCTCTCGAATCCCTCATATTGTCCAATTGAATTTCTACTTTTTCCTGCCCAATCCCCTGAGGCATAGTGGTTCCGGTAACCACAGGCCGTATTATCGGTTCAAAATGTTCCGATTTTGTTTTATCATAAATCCTGAAAGGGCAATTTCCATCCACAATTTCATTTGGATGTGCTAACCAGGTCACCAATCCCCATTTTCTTTTATCATCACCAATACCTGCGGGATCAAGCAGCTCCATGGGAAATTCATAAGGGCTGTAGCCTGCAATGGCAATAACAAATCCCGGCCCATTAATGGCTTGCCCTGCTTCTTCTTCCATAAATATATTACGTTCGGGTTTACTGCCGAATTTTGAAGTTGATAATTCTGAAAAACTTTGATCCAAAGATGCCGCAGCGATATTATCTACGTACTTGATTTTAATGCCTGTTATAAATAGCTGTCTTCGCTGTTTTCTCGGGGTCTTTAAAACAGTTGCCACGTCACCACGGTGAAATGCCTCGTAAAGTTCCTTTTGCAATGAATCTTCATAAGCATCTGGTAAAGATGAAGTTATTAAATTATAAATCGAAGGTATTATTTCGCGATGCTGGAACATTTCATTAGCTTTATCAATCAAGGCTTGCGACTGTACACCGCGACTTTCTTGCTCATTGAGCAGGCTATCAGCATCTTCAGCTTCAGCAATTATTCTGTTTATCTGGTTTCTTTCATTAGTCAGTTTTTTATACCGGGCACTGTCAAGCATAATCCTGCCTACAGAAAGAATTGAAATAATAAGCAAAGCAATAGTACCAAGAGTGATAAATTTGGCTTTGTTTGCCATTGCCATCGAACTTGCTATTGCCCTGGGTAACAGGTTGCTCTCAATTTTTCCTAAACCGAGTTCTTGCAAACCCAACCCGTAAACAACAGCTAAGTTATTAATATTCTCACCATACTTTGCGGAAGAAACATCTTCGGTCAGCTGAACCTTTCTAAACGAATCAAGTCTCTCTACCGAAATTTGCAAAGTCTGCTGTAAATATTTAAGCAAACCTCTTAATTTTGTACCGCCTCCCAATGCCACGATATGGGTGATTTTGCTATCGGGATTACTATTGCCGTAGAAGCCGAGTGATCGCTGTACCTCTCCGGCAAAATCTGTAAATACAGGCCTCATTGCCTGGAACACCTGTCTGGCATACTTGCTCATAGCTGCAGAGCGTTTAAGTTTTTCAGCCTTACTAAAATTAATTTTAAACGCTTCACTTATCGCATTGGTAAAAGAGTTTCCGCCCATAGGAATACATCTTTGCCAAACGCCGGATCTGGTACATACTACTAAGTCGGTATTCTCTGCACCAATATTAATGACAGCCACGGCTTTTCGATCGGACTTAAATAGTTCCGGCCTATCAAAAAGAACGTAGTTGTAAAGTGCCATTGGTGACATTTGAACGGTACTGACATGAATATCTTCGTTAATAAGATATTCGAGTTCATGAGTTACGGTTTCGTTCTTGATGGCAAAGATACCGATACGCGTTTGCTCTTCATTGGGCTTGCTCATCAACTGCCAGTCCCACTGCACCTCACTCATATCGAATGGAATCTGCATTCCGGCCTCAAGCTGCACTACCTGATCCATTTTCTTTTCTTCTACAGGCGGCAGATTAACAAATCGAGCGAAGCTGTTCTGGCTGGGTACCGCAATGATTACAGGATCTTTACCAAGGTCGTGGTCACGTGCGAATTGACGCAGGCTAAGTGCTATCAATTCATCTTTTTCTATTTCAGTGATACCGGGCGAGCTTAAGACCTTGCCGTATGGAATGTTGTTGAAATCGAGTACCTGTACATTACTATCGGCAGCGCCCAATTTAAGTGCTTTAAGAGATTCGTTTCCAATCTCAATCGCCCATACACTACCGGTATATGCTGCCATACTCAACCCCAACTATAAATTACCTGTCTAAACAATAAGAGCAGGTGTTGTAATTACCATGATATAAATATAAATTATACCACATGTTAAAAACTTATGCCATAGATACCCTTGGCTGTAAAGTCAATCAATATGAGAGCAGGCAGATGAAACTGCTGCTTGAACAGCTCGGCCTGACCACTACTGTATCCGCCGAGAAGCCGGACATTGTAATTGTCAATACCTGCTGCGTTACTCATATCGCTTCAGCCAAAAGCCGTCAATATATCCGCAAAGCCCTAAAAAATTCGATTGTAGTAGTAGTCGGCTGTCTTACCGCCGCCCCTGCAGATGAATTACGCGATCTTGGCGAAAACATCTACCTGATAAAAAACAGGTCAAATTTAGTAACTGAATTGAGCAGGATTGCACTGGGTCAATCCCCCTCAAAACGACATAATCAAGGCCTTGATATTAAAGACCCAAGCTCAACTATTAAAACACAAAATAGCCCTAAAATCAAGGACAAAAATCCCCCTAAGCCACCGAAACTCCCCGATTTAACAGAATTTAGTAATCAAACGCGAGCTTTTTTGAAGGTTCAGGACGGCTGTGACAGTTATTGTACATATTGTATCATACCCAAAGTTCGCCCGGACATTCAAAACAGGGACATAAAGTCTATCCTTAATGAAGCGCAAAACCTTGTAGAAGCAGGACATAAGGAAATTGTCCTTACCGGTATAAATCTCGGGGCCTATGGCAGGGAAACTACTAAAAGAAGACTATGGCAAAATAATGGACAGGATTATCTGCCAGAATTAGTAGCTGAACTTGCGAAAGTACCGGGATTGGCACGGATACGACTTAGTTCGCTCAATCCACAGGACATTTCTGAGCAATTGCTGGCCGTTTTTGTAAAAAATAAAAATATATTACCTCATTTGCATCTATCTTTACAGTCCGGTTCAAGCAGTGTTTTAAAACGAATGGCACGTCAATATACAGCGAATGATTACCTCGAAAAAGTCGAAATGATAAAGGATCGGCTCAAAGCCCCCGCTATTACTACGGATATTATTGTTGGCTTTGTTGGTGAGACTGACTCTGAATTTAAGGAAACGCTGGACTTTGCTAAAGAGGTCGGCTTTTCGAGGATCCATGTATTTAGCTATTCAAAACGAGCTGGTACAGCTGCTGCAAAAATGAAACCGCACATAAAACCACAGGTAATTAAAAGCAGGGCCGCCGAGCTTCAAGAATTAGCTGATGATCTAGCTTACGATTTTCGACAGCAGTTCATAGGCAAAACCGCTGAGGTATTGGTCGAAAATATAAAAGATGGTTTTGCAATAGGCCGGGCAGAGAGATATTTCCAGGTAAAAATCGAAAACCCACCCGAAAATTTGGCCAAAGGCCAAATAATAAAAACCAAACTAATAAAAAACCAAAAAGACCACGCCATATCAATTCCTGTTTGATAATAAGTTCTAATGTCTAAATCCTAAATTCTAAACAATATATAATTTTCAAAATCCAAATTCACCGCCCACAGGTGGCGGAGTTATCTCGACCGAAGT
Source organism: Sedimentisphaerales bacterium (assembly GCA_028282745.1). Classification (GTDB taxonomy): domain Bacteria; phylum Planctomycetota; class Phycisphaerae; order Sedimentisphaerales; family Anaerobacaceae; genus JANQHJ01. The sequence continues at coordinate 22,053 of JANQHJ010000077.1, forward strand.
GGAGAGATCCATTCACTTGTCATTCCCGCGAAAGCGGGAATCCACGTTTTAGGATTTCTGGATTCCGCATCAAGTGCGGAATAACATCGAAAGCCAATTAATTGGGTTCGTTTTTGGCTTTTTACAAAAATGTAGTTTTGATGTATCTCCTTTTCTCATTATTATTTGTGTCATTTTTACGTCGTAAAAATTGGGTTCGTTTTGCATAAAAAGGTGTAGTTGGACACATGGGTTTTGGCACAAAATGTCCAACAGTTTTGAGTTCTTAGTTTTAAGTTAATAGCAATTTGCATGGAATAATCCCTGTATCTAAGGCATCTTCGATTTTTTTCTGGAAATCAGGATTTTTAATCTGTCTTTGATAATATATGTTTTTCTATAAACACGTGCGCATGTTAACAGAATATCAAATTTTTGTCAAGAGAAAATTTTTAAAAATTTTAAATTTTTTTAACCATAGAGGGTGTCCCCTGCTTACTGCATGCAGTGACAGGTGAGAACACAGAGATACAGTAAAAATTAGATAGCAAAATGCAAAATTACAAAGTAAAATTAGAAAATAAAAGTCGGGGGTCTTTTAATGGGAACTCCGCAAAAATTAACTTTAAGATGATATAGGATATCACATGTTAAAGTGGTTCAAAATTCTGACCTATGGTACTAATATCTTGGACCGCCTTTTTGGAAAAACGAAAAAGAATGAGTCATCTAAAGGCGCTAATACAAACATGAAAGCGAAGCAAAAAACAGTTGGAGATAATTCTCCGTCAATTATCACACAAGGACCGAACAGTCCTGTTACTGTAAATTACCCTAACAATGAAACCAAAGAACAACAAACCTCAGAAAACATATTGGACATGACCCCTAAGGGTATTATAGATGATCTTAGAAATACGCCTCCATATCAAAGACAAGATAAGGCCAAATACTATATTGGTTCAAAAGTGAAATGGAAGCTTTATTTGAGTCATGTTGAGATATCAGAGGGGGACACCGCGCAGTTTGCTATGAGTACATTTAATACAACAGATAATGTAAAGCCAGATAATGCATACTATACTTCAATTACCTGTGAAATTGAAGTTTCCAACTATCCACAGCTAAAACGTGCGAAAGAAGGCACGGAAGTATTGGTATCTGGGGAAATTGCCGATGTGGATATTCTTCATATTTCGTTATCTAATGTCTCGCTATAAATTAAGTGATTTTTGATTGAGGCAATACTCTAAATCCTAAAAATGCAACTTTACAGCAAACTTGCACAGGTTTATAATACAGCGATAGATGAGTAAATAACTGCGAATGAACACGGATTTAAGGGAAGAATAATAAGGTAAATTGAAAAATTAAGTTGAAAGTTCACTGAACTTTTTGGCGTTCATCTTCAAATCGCCAGTTTGAGAAATGCAGGAACGCAAAAGTGTCAGTGCCCCGAATGGGGCGCTGCGCTCGTGTCCTGCATGGGTTCTGGCGAACCTGAAGATGGCACGATGTTCGTAGCGCCCTTTTTTATTGCGCTGTTATCACGTTCATACAATCATCGTTCTGCCAAAAAGATACAAGGCAGGCGATGAGTATGAGTAAAAAGACATTAAACAAAAATCTCCATAAAGCAAAGAATGCCAAAAAGGATGAGTTTTATACTCAGCTCCCTGATATTGAAAGAGAATTGAAACACTATACGCGGCATTTTAAGAATAAAACGGTTCTTTGCAACTGCGATGACCCGAGAGTGAGCAATTTTTTCCACTATTTTTCATACAATTTCGAGGAACTCAAACTAAAGAAGCTCATTACCACCTGCTATAAAAATCAGGATATGGAACTGTTTAGCCGGAATAAATCAGAAAAGGCAATCTATCTGGAATACGAGGGCGATAAAAACAACAACAAAGTTCCAGACATCGAAGAGATTGGCATTAAACACTTAAAATCAGACGGCGACTTTCGCAGCGAAGAATGTATTGAACTGTTAAAACAAGCCGACATTGTTGTTACCAATCCGCCTTTTTCATTGTTTAGAGAGTATGTCGCACAGTTAATTAAATACGATAAGAAGTTTGTAATTATTGGCGCCTACAATGCAATATCATATAAGGAAATCTTTCCTCTAATTAAAGATAACAAAATGTGGTTGGGTTATGGGTTTAAAGGTGGGAATGCTTACTTTCAAACTACGCATGCAAGGAAGTTCGCAAAAGGAGTTTACAACGAAGAAACAGGTCTTGTTAAATTTAGAAACGTTACTTGGTACACCAATTTAGACATTGCTAAACGCCACGAGAAATTTATTTTTTACAAGCAATACAACAAAGATGAATATCCAACTTACGATAACTACGATGCGATAAATGTCAACAAGACTAAGGAAATTCCCGCAGACTATGACGGGGTTATGGGAGTGCCAATAACATTTTTAGATAAATACAATCCAGACCAATTTGAAATTATAGGCATAGACAGACCTTTAGTAGAAGAAATTACTGGCAGAGTGAGTCGTTTTAGAATTAACGGTAAAGAAATTTATGCAAGAATAGTTATAAAGAATAAAAGATTATGAAAATAGAACTTAAAGAGATTACAGTCCGTGAATTGACGGAGGGTTATGAAGATAATGCCGAGGGTGGTGTTGTCGGCTTTGGCGGCAGGCTGGATATTCGCCCGCCTTACCAGCGGGAGTTTATTTACAAGGATAAACAAAGAGACGCGGTTATAACTACCCTGACAAGGGATTTTCCGCTTAATGTGATGTATTGGGCGGTTCGTGATGATGGTAATTTTGAAATTATAGACGGCCAGCAGCGAACGATTTCGGTTTGTCAATATGTAAGCGGCGATTTTTCATACGAAAGAAGATACTTTCACAACCTGCAGGATGACGAGCAGGAGCAGATACTTAACTACAAGCTGATGATATATTTTTGCAGCGGCACCGACAGCGAACGGCTGGATTGGTTTAGAACCATAAACATAGCAGGTGAACAACTTGCCGACCAGGAACTGCGAAATGCCGTATATGCAGGCTCGTGGGTAACAGACGCCAAGAGATATTTCAGCAAAACCGGTTGTGCTGCTTATGGTATGGGTGGTGATTATTTAAGCGGAACAGCAATACGTCAGGACTATTTAGAAGCTACCATTAAATGGATTAGTAATGATGATATTGAGCATTATATGGCCAAGCATCAGCACGAGCCAAACGCAAATGAATTGTGGCTTTATTTTCAAAGTGTAATTAATTGGGCCAAAGCAGTATTTCCAGGGTATCGCAAGGAGATGAAAGGCATACAATGGGGAGTTCTTTATAATGAGTTCAAAGACCAAAAATTTGACTCAAAGAAACTTGAAGAAGAAATTACTAAACTGATGGAAGATGAAGATGTTACGAATAAAAAGGGTATTTACCCGTATGTTTTAACTCGAAACGAAAAGTATTTGAATATCCGCGCTTTCAGGCCTAAGCAAAAAAGAGAAGCGTACGAAAGACAAAAAGGGATTTGTCCGGCCTGTAAAAAACATTTTGAAATTGAAGAAATGGAAGCCGACCATATCACACCCTGGCACGAAGGTGGAAAAACAACGGAAGATAATTGTCAAATGTTATGCAAAGAGGACAACAGAAGAAAAGCGGGAAGATAAAAATTACTGGACAAATAAAATCCCTGTGCCCTCTATGCTCTCTGTGGCTAAAGAAAACTAAATTACTGCCAGGTATGTTGTTTGACCGATTCGAGGATCGCATCGGCACATTGCATGGCGGCCAAGCCCTCGACGGCGGTTACTTCCGGCTTTTCGGATTTATTAGCAACCGCATTTAAGAATGATTCCTGCTCAACCCGCAGCGGCTCTTTGTCGTCGATCTGCAGCTTTTCGTAATGCACCATGTCAGACCAGCCGGCTTTTAAGAGGTCGAATTTCCCGACGTTTTTCTGCTGGCGTATTTTGTTGATAAGCTCCATATTATTAGTGTCAGCCTTTATTATTGTGCCAGTCTTTTTGAAATAGTCCAGGCTCAGATAAGCATGTTTGCTGAAAACCCTGACCTTTCGCTCGGTCTTTAGCGCTATTCGCGAGGCGGTGACATTAGCGATACAGCCGTTCTCGAAAACGAGTCTTGCATTACAGATGTCTTCTTTGTCTTCCTCAATAACCCCGATGCCTACGGCTTCGGCGCGTTTTAGTTTACTGCCAGCCAGTGAAAGGATAATATCGATATCATGGATCATCACGTCCATTACAACGCCGATATCTGTCGAGCGGAAAGGATAGGGGCTGATGCGGTGCGATTCGATAAACTTGGCTTCGATCTCAAGTCTTTTCATCGCCTGAACGACGGGATTGCATCTCTCTGAATGACCGACCGCGACAACGACGTTATTTTTTTCCGCGAGAGCAACTATCTCTTCGGCCTGGGCTACGTTAAGTGCGAGAGGTTTTTCTATTAGAACGGCAACACCACGCTCGATAAAAGGTACAGCTATATCTTTATGGTTGATGGTTGGGGTTGAAATTGTAACGGCGTCAACCTTGTCGAGTATCTGCTGGTAATCAGTGTGGTATTGACATTTAAATTTTTTAGCAAGTTGCTTAGCGCTCTTTTCGTCGCTGTCAACAACAGCGACGAGTTGGCTCTGTGGTAACTGGTGATAGACCTTGGCATGGATCTGGCCCATTTTCCCTGCGCCGATGATCGCGGTTCGTAGTTTTGTGTCTGACATAAGTAGATTAATCCCTGAATGTTTCGAGGTATCTGCCGAATCTGTGCTTTGAGCTGTTGATTATTATGTCAACCATCTCACGTACATTCTCGTCGATATTTTCATCAGCCATGTTTTTAGCGGCTTCAAGTAAAGGCTGACCGTTTCTATAAAGTTTTTTAAAGGCACTGAAAATGCTCTTCTGTTGGTCATCGTCAAGACCGGCACGGCCGAGTCCTCTTTTATTAATACTTCGAACTTCCGGCGGGTAATGACCGCTGACAATAACGAACGGCGGAACATCATGGTTCAATCCTGCCAGACCCGCCGCATAGGACCATCTGCCAACGGTAACGAACTGGTGCATCAGCACCATACCGCTGAGCCAGACACCGGTGCCTATATGACAATGGCCGCTGACCTGAACATAGTTACTGAGTACGATCTTATCGTCAAGGATGCTGTCATGGCCGATATGCACACCGATCATAAGAAAATTCTGATTTCCGATCTTCGTCAGCTCATCTGCGTGCATACTCGGGTGTATGGTAACCTGCTCACGACAGGTATTGTCGTCGCCAATTATAAGACCGCCGACAGGAGCGTCGAGAGCCATTCCAAGTATTTGCGGTCTTCCGCCAATAGAACAGTTCGGGAAAAACTGATTGTTCTTTCCGATCTTTACATCCGGGCCGACAACAACATTGGCCATTAAATTAGTGTTATCACCGATGGTTGTGCCCTTTTCGATAACACAATTGGGGCCGATGATAACGCCGTCACCTAACTCCACCGTTTTGTCAACAACCGCACTTGGGTGAACCTGTGCCATTTAAAGTGTCCTTACAATTTAAATTAAAGCCGCTTATAAAATCATATTTTTTCGTCGTCAACAAGCATAAACTTGATATCAGCCTCCGCGGCTACAGCATCGCCGACGATAGCCTTGCACTTACATTGTGCCGTTCTGCTTCTTACCCTGTCGGATTCTGCGGTAAGAACAAGCTGGTCGCCCGGTACAACAGCCTTTCGCAACTTCACATTATCCATACTCAACAAAACCGCAAGCATACCTGTGTGTTCCAGCTTCTGGGCAAAAAGCAATCCGCACATCTGGGCCATTGCTTCGACGATAAGCACGCCCGGCATGACAGGCGTACCGGGGAAATGCCCCTGGAAAAAATGCTCGTTGAAAGTTACGTTTTTAATACCTTTTATCTTATGGTCACCTTCTATCTCGATCACTTTATCCACAAGCAGGAACGGATACCTGTGTGGAAGTATTTTCTGTATTCTTCTTATATCCAGCACAGCATCGGTGCCGAACTTTTTCATTCTCTCGGTCTTTTCGGCCAGTTCGTAAAGCTTTCTCGCTAACTGCTGGTTCAGGCTGTGGCCACTTTTGTAGGCAACGATCCTGCCGCTTATTTCTCTACCGACAAAAGCCAGGTCACCGATCAGATCGACTATCTTGTGCCTGACGCATTCATTAGGAAATCTGAAGCTGTTCTTGATAGGGCCATCGGAATTTATCACGAGAACTTCACGCGGGCTAAGGTGGGTACCTATACCACGTGACTGAAAATGCTTTGCCTCTGCTTCAAGAAGAAAAGTTCTGGCGGGAGCAAGATTCTTTTCAAAGCTTTCGGGGCTGACGCGACAGCCGTATATCTGTCTTCCTATCCCTGTGTGGCCTGTGTAATCAAGGTCATAAGTTATGCTCAGGGCATCTTCGTCATTTGGTAAAGCGTAAATGGATGCCCCACCGGTATTGATACTGATAGGCTCGGTAATTTTAAATTGTCTTTTCTCGACATCGAGCTTTGCGACCTCGGCTTGTTGTAATAATTGCAGAAATTTAATACTGCTGCAATCCAGGCCTGGCAGTTCAGGTCCATGCAGTTCGATGGTTAGATTATCGATGCCCAAAGCGACAACCGCCGCCAAACAATGTTCGGTCGTATCGATCGTCACGGCGCCTTTTTTAAGAGTAGTTCTTCTCGGCTGCGGGGTAAGGTTCAGAGGGGAAACGCTGATCTTTACCGGCTCGGCTACATCGGTACGAATGAAATTTATACCGGAATTCGCCTCGGCAGGTTTGAAAGCTAACTGTGCCGGCTCACCAGAGAATAATCCCTTGCCGGAAACCCTTACCTCATTTTTTATTGTCGTCTGCAGCTTCAAGAGCTTCTACCTTTTTCGTCAGTTTTTTAAGCTGCTTTGCCAATTCGGGCAGCTTCTGTGTTATTGCTATCTGTTTCATTTTATCGACAACATTGATAGCAGGTGACCCGACAACCTTTTCGCCCGCGGGTATATCATTCATAACACCAGCCTGAGCCCCGATCATCACACCATCACCTATTTTTACATTATCTCTTATTCCGACCTGCCCGGCAAGCACTACTCCGTCGCCGAGCTTGCTGCTGCCCGCAAGGCCCACATTTGCCATTATAAGACAGCATTTGCCTATAATTACATTATGAGCTACATGGACGAGATTGTCCATTTTCGTCCCGGCCCCGATAACCGTATTGCCGAATTTGGCTCTGTCGATACAACAACCAGCTCCTATTTCCACGAAATCCTCGACGACAACACCACCGTTATGTGGTACTAATTGATGGCTATTATTTATGAAATTATAGCCGTAACCGGTCGAGCCGATAACACTGTTGGCTTGGATAATAACATTATTGCCAACTGTGCAGTTATGATAAACAACAACATTGCAGTCCAGGCGTGTATTATTACCTATTACAGAATTCTGGTTTATTTTACAACCTGCGCCTATCACGCATTTACTGCCGACCGTCACATCATCGGCAATTACTACACCCGGCCCAATCGCTGCATCGTCGGCGACTTTTACATTAGAGCCTAACACCACAGAGGAATGTATCCCAGCAGGTACCGGTTTTAACTCGGGAGCAAAGATATTGAGTGTCTCTATAAGGGTGGCATTGACATCATCGACGATCAGCTGGGGCCCGGCAAAACCTTCAGCAGGTGCCGCTAATATAACCGCGGCCGCATTGGTTTTTTCCAATAAGGATAGATGTTTTTCGTCCGCGATGAAAGTAATATCATCAGGATTGGCCCCTTCGACGGGACCAACCGCTTTTATTCTAATACTACCGTCGCCTTTGAGCTTGGCGTTTATCTTTTCTGCAAGTTCCGAAACTGTAAGCATGATATTTAATCAGCATTAAAAATGCCTGTTAACTTTTGTCCAGCTTGGCCATAACTTCATCTGTTATATCCACACAACCTTCGGTGTGCACTACTGTGCGCATCAGTATGCTCATAACAAGCAGGTCATCCGGAACTGAGGTAAGATCCAGCTCGCTTCTTTCGAGGACCAGATCGAGATTTCTCTTCTTTGCGACCTCACCGGCTATTTCCATAATTTTACTATATGAATCAATAATGAACTTTCTCTGCTCGATCTCGGCTTTTTGTTTATAGAATTCGTTTTGTGCCTGAAGCTCACCCTGTTTCGACACAATATTTTTCCACAATTCCATATACTCAGTACTGCCCTGTTTTACGGTTTTCAGGCCTGCTCTTTGAGCTTCGATCTCTTTGTGCATTGTATCGAGTTCGTTCATAACCCTTTCCTGCTCGGCAGTTATCTGGGTTCTGGCATCCTCGAATTTTTTTGATTCGTCGAATATCTTTTTGACACTAACGATACCAACGTTCAGCTTGCCGGATTTCGATTCTTTGGAAACAGCAACATTACCGTTATAGGCCAGAGCCAAAGTGATAACTGTAATCGCGGAACATACAAAAAGTGTCTTTTTATTCATTCTTTTTCCTTTCTGAATTACGGTAAAAACTTACAAAGTCATTGTAATCTCGATTAAACATACTTATTAGTATATAATAAAAAGAAGACAAATGCCGGTTTTGACTATTAAAAAAGTTCTTTTTATTCATTAAGTTAGAGACTCTTAGAACAACCTGCCCACAGAGAAGCTGAACATTTGCGTATCATCATCTTCGTGCTTCATGAACGGATGGGCGAGCTCAAATCTCATCGGTACAGGCCCAAACCACTGCGGTATCATGATCTGCAACCCAATACCGGCACTGGCACGATAGCCGCCCTCTTCGATAATACCGCTATCGACAAACAGGATTCCCGCAAAGGTGTCTCCCCCAAGCGGAACTGTAACTTCAGCATTAGCGATAAATATCCAGTCACTACCGACCGGATCTTCATCCCCAGGAACGGTCGTACCAACAAAGTTTGCGTCACATGGATCGTCCCAGTCAAAAGCAGGTGGTGCAACCCGTGGGCTGATACCGCGATATTCAAAGCCCCTGATGCCGTAAGCACCTGTACCACCGGCATAGAACCTTTCGAAAATCGGGACATCGCCGATAGCGGCTGCACCAAGTAGCTTGATAGCGAGAATAGTCTTGTTCTCAGCAAGGTCCTCGTGAAGTGTGTAGTATCTTCTGTAAACGGCATCTAAAACGCCAAAAGTGTAATCACCAGCAACCTGTTCGTAGCCGGCTGCAAAACTGTAGCCGGAGCTTGGGTTGTATCTGTCGTCACGTTTATCTTTACCAAAACCGTATCTCAGTCCGAAGATGCTGCTTTTGCCTTTATACTTGATAATTTCTCTTGCAACACCATTAGGCAATGGAGTGCTCGTACCTGGTATAAGTTGGTTCGGGCCGGGCTTGTCGAAATCGTTTAAGTTTACGATCTCACCTCTGAACGCAATGCTTCTTCTCCAGCCGCTCTGATACCTTTTTTCGAAGCTGAAAGAGCCTTTTACTCTTTGCTCGTCATAGACTTCTCTTCCGCGCTCATAACTTGACACGCCCGTATCGAAGGTGATCGGTTTTTCCTGGAAATATGGATCGGAGAAAGACACCGAATACTGGCTGACCTCGGTACCAGGTTCCAGGGCGATTCTCAGGGTCTGGCCGCCGCCTTTAAATGCCTTACCTGTAAATATGTCCTTTAGGCTTTTAGGCCTGTCCTTGATATTGAAGTTTCTCTGCTGGTAAACCAATTGTCCAACAATGCCACTATCGCTACCGACGCCGGCACCAAACATAATCATACCGGTTTGACCTTCGGTAATATCGACCTGCGCATCCTTTAGTCCGGGCAGCTTACCAGTGGGTGTAATAGCGGCCCCTTCAGTCACAGCCATATTCCTGATTGTCTTTTCCAGGTACCCCTGGCCGTCACCTTTGGCGATCTCGGCGTTATACCACTGGCCGGGTGTGAAGCCATATTCGTCAAGGATATGGCGGATAACTTTGTCTTGCGTGCCTTTATTGCCCGTAATATTAATTTGATTAATCTTAAATCTCTCACCGGAAACAATGGCATATTCAATATTAACCTTATCACCATCGACAAAAACTTTTTTCTTATCAACTTTTGCCTCGATATAGCCTGTTCCACGAAACTTGCCGAGAAGCTTTTTCACATCGAAGTCTGCCTTTCGGTCATTGTATGTTTTGCCCTGCTCAAGTCTCATTTCCGCGGTCAGTTCTGCTTCTTCGAATACAGTGTTGCCTGTTATTGAGATCCGGCCGACTGTGTAGGATGGGCCCTCAACAATAACAAAAGTAATTGTCACTTTGCTCTTATCTTCATTGAAATCAAGTTTAGTGGTAATTTTAATGTCAAGGAAACCGTGTTTATAATAAACCTTCTGCATTTTCTGGATGTCTTTCTCAACTGTCTCGGCCACATAATACTGTTTCATAACCACAAACTTTCTGGGCCTGGTCTTAACGACCTTTTGCAGCTCTTTGGTCTTTAGCTGCTCGTTACCTTCGAATTTGACATCAGCGATTCTGACACGAGAGCCTTCCTTAATTCGGTAAATAATGCGTCCCATCGAAAGCTTCTCGGCATCGAGGGTAACCTTTGTGTAGGGATAGCCTTTTGCCTCGTAATGCTCGGCAATGGCCTTTGCCCCGGTACGGGCCTGGAGAGGGTCGAGATAGTCGCCGAGTTTGAATTCGAGCTTCTCGGCAAGCGTAGTTGACTTGACCCGGGTGTTCCCGACGAAAACTATAGCTCGAACAAGATTCCTTTCCACAACTACGAATGTGAGTACTACCTTATTGCCCACAATATCAGTACTATAATATGAAAACTCTACTCCTGAGAGCTGCGCTATCTTTTTTGTGTCCTCTTCGGCGACAGCTGTGCTGAAGACCTGCCCGGCTCGGGAACTTACCTTCTCAAGCACTGAGGTTTCGCTGATACTGCGAATGCCGACGACCTTTACTTCTGAAATAATTTGCTGGGCTAAAACTGTAGATGTAAAAAGAATACATAAAGCCGCAATCAGACTTAATCGGAGAAAGTACGATTTACGCATAGCTTCCATGCTCCTAAAATGGTTCTTCCGTATGAGAGAGGTTCTCAAACCTCGTGTATTTTTCAAGAAACGCCAACTGCACATTGCCTGTCGGGCCGTTACGCTGTTTGGCGATGATAACTTCTGCAAGATTAGTATCCTGGTATTCGGTATCACCGCGATGATAATAATCGTCACGGTGCAGTAACATAATGACATCCGCGTCCTGCTCGATACTTCCTGACTCACGCAGGTCGCTCATTCTGGGCTTGTGACCTTCCCTGCTCTCAGCCGAGCGGTTAAGCTGGCTAAGCACAACAACAGGGACACTTAATTCACGCGCCAATGCTTTTAAATATCGGCTAATTGTAGTGATTTCCTGTTGTCTGGACTCGACTCTTGAGGTGCCTAATGACATTAATTGCAAATAATCTATGACAATGCATTTAATATCATAGCGGGCTTTCAATCTCCTGGCCTTTGCACGCATTTCCAGCGGTGTTATGCCGGCTGTATCGTCAATATAAATCTGGGCCTCGGAAAGCACTCCACAGGCCGTGATGAGCTTTTGATAATGCTCTGTACTGAGCATGCCCTTGCGAACAAGTTGTGACTCTATCTTGCTGTTACTGCACAAAAGACGCTCTGCCAACTGCTGTTGGCCCATTTCCAGCGAAAAAATTGCAACAGGCTGCTGCTCGATGACCGCTATATGCTCGGCAATATTCAAAGCCAGAGCCGTTTTGCCCATACTCGGCCTGCCCGCAATAATTACCATTTCGCCGTTCTGCAGTCCGCATGTCATTTCATCCAGCTCATAATACCCCGTTGCCAGCCCTGTTACGTGGTGTCCGGTACGGTTTTCGATCGTTTCGTAGGCTCTTGTCACCAAATCCTTCAAGGCTGCGGCCTGGCCGGTTATTTTCTGGTTAGTTATGGAGAATATACGCTGCTCAGCATGGTCGAGCTTTTCGTCCGTATCACCATTGATATCGTGGGCTGTATCCAAAATCTCGCTCGCAGCCGAGATCAATTCACGCAACAGCTGCTTGTCCTTGATGATCTTGGTGTAAT
>JANQHJ010000117.1 GCA_028282745.1 Sedimentisphaerales bacterium
CCCTGCGAAGCTTTGGCGAAGGAGGGTTGAATTCGTGGCTAAAAACTCTGTGATCTCTGTGGCAAAACCCAAGTGTCCAGTTACACCTTATTTATGCAAAACGAACCCAATTATGTTGATTTTTGTGCTTTATGTGGCGATTCTCCAAAAAAACGAACCCAATTTACAGTTTAAAGTTAGCCCTGCCATTACTATGGCAGGGTTGCTCACATGTCATTGCGAGGCCACAAAGCGGCCGTGGCAATCTTGCTGTTTAGAATTTTGGCTTTAATGTTTTGAATTTGTTTAGGATTTAGGTATTAGTATTTAGTCTTTGAACTCTGTGGCTTTGAAACAATTTAAAAAAACTAAAAAATTGCTTATCCGAACAAGCCTGCTATAATGCCGATATATACAGTAAGACTGAAATGATCACGAACTAAGCTGCATAACTAATGGAATCAGCAGTGAAGTTTTTTGTGCCTGTTTAAGCCGTAGTCATTTCTCTCAATAAATGGCTAATTAAATCAAAGGGGTACTATGTATACTGAAGGTATACCGACCCTGCGGATCGGCGGCTTACAGGTGTGCCCTCCTGTTATACAGGGCGGCATGGGGGTCAGGATCTCGGGGGTAAATCTTGCTTCGGCGGTAGCTAACGCAGGCTGTGTCGGCGTTATAGCAACAGCAGGCTTGGGCCAGTTCAGCGGCGAAAAACAAGCCGACGCCAAAGCTATAAACGAAATTGCCATCCGTGCAGAGATAAGAAAAGCCCGCACAATGACCGACGGCATTATAGGCGTAAATATAATGGTCGCGCTATCGAATTACGACGACATTGTAAAAATCGCCGTCGAGGAAAAAGTTGATATGATAATATCAGGCGCCGGCCTACCATTTAATCTGCCCGAACTGGTCGGCGATGCCGATATCAAGCTTGTACCGATAGTCTCATCCGCTAAGGCGCTTCGCCTTATCTGTCAGCGATGGCAGAAACGCTCGAACCGGCTGCCCGACGCGGTAGTCGTCGAGGGCGCCAAGGCTGGCGGACATCTCGGCTATCCGTTTGATAACGTAGAGAACGATACTACCAAGACGCTCGATGAACTCATTAAAGAGGTAGTCGAATTAGCTAAAACATTCGAGCCGAAAATCCCTGTCATTGCAGCCGGTGGAGTTTATGACGGTGCTGATATCGCGCATTTTCTTGAGCTGGGAGCTGCTGGAGTGCAGATGGCAACACGCTTTGTCTGCACTGAAGAATGCGATGCGCATGACAATTTCAAGCAGGCCTATCTCGATGCCGGCAAAACCGACACGGCTATCATCAAAAGCCCGGTCGGGCTGCCCGGCAGGGTTATTAAGAACAGCTTTGTCGAGGGCATAAAACAGGGCAAAACAATGCCGTTCCGCTGTGCTTATAAGTGCCTTCGAACCTGCGATCCGAAAACCGCACCGTACTGCATAGCACAGGTATTGAATTCCGCCGCTGAGGGCGATCTGGAAAATTCTTTCGCCTTCGCCGGAACAAACGCTTATCGCTGTAACGAGATAGTAAAAGTAAAAGAACTCATTGATCAACTGAAAGAGGAACTCAAACTCGCCTTCCATGCGGAGCAAGTTGTTAATAAATAAGCAAATCATTAAAACGTGCCTGACACGACTAAATAATAACCCGCGATGAAAATTATGTTCGTTATGAGGTTATTTATAGTTTTTGGGGCTTGCAGAGGTTGCCCTTTTTGTTTGCAACCCGGCCGCATTTTCTACAGAAGAACTCCGGGCTATCAACCAGTTTCTTGAAAGCTTTGCTGTCTTTATTATGTAATTCTTTCTTGGCAAGTTTGCACATTTTATCGCTGGCCATTTTCACCCCTGTGAAAATTGAATATTTATTATTGTATATTGATAATTAGTTTAGATATTGTACGCAGGATCGGTCAAGTGGTTTAGGATTTTTTCGGAGAAGTTTGCGGTCTGAAGCGAAGTTTACCACGTTTTTCATGCTGGACGGCTTCACAAATAGTTTTATAGAAGTTTTCCTGTGCGCGGACGCATTTACCCTTTTTCTCGACAGGTTTATATTTGCCGTTTGACTTGAGAATATGGGTCTGCGTGTTATCGGCAAAGAAGATTTTGAGGATATTTACAAGTCTGCGTCTAAGTGAGTCAGTCCTTACAGGGAAGAGCAGCTCAAGTCTTTTATCGAGGTTCCTTCTCATCCAATCTGCGCTTGAGAGGTAAACTTCCTCATTGCCGCCATTGCCGAAATAAAATATCCGTGCGTGCTCGAGGAATCTATCGACGATGGAGGTAACAGTAATATTTTCCGAAAGCCCTTTAACACCGGGTCTTAAGCAGCAGATGCCTCGGACGTTGAGCTGGATCTTAACTCCGGCCTGGCTTGCCCGATACAGGGCCTTGATTATGTCGGGGTGTTCGAGTGAGTTTGTCTTTGCCATGATAAGGCCCGGCCTGTCCGGTGTTGAAACCTCTATCTCACGCTCGATCATGTCGATGAACTTCTGGCGCATGTCGGTCGGCGCGATGATGAGATTCGAAAAAGCGATTGTCTCAGAGTAGCCGGTCAGTAGATTGAAGAACGCAGCGACGTCTGAGGCGATGCGCGAATTAGTCGTCATCATGCCTATATCGGAGTACAGCTTGGCGGTCGAATCGTTATAGTTGCCGGTCGAGAGGTGGACATATCTTTTGATGCGACCTTCTTCTCTTCGGATTATCAGTAAGGCTTTGGCGTGCGTTTTCAGGCCGGCGATCCCGTAAATGACATGGCAGCCGGCGTCTTCGAGCCTTCTTGCCCAGTTGATGTTTCGTTCTTCGTCGAAGCGGGCCTTTAGCTCTACGAGAACGGTAACTTCTTTACGGCTCTCTGCTGCGCGTTCAAGGGCTCGAATGATCGGCGAATCGCCGCTTGTTCTATATAGTGTTTGCTTTATCGCAACGACCGAAGGATCATCAGCGGCTTTATTTATGAGATCGACTACCGGCTCGAAGCTTTCGTATGGATGAAAGAGCAGGACGTCGTGGTCACTTAGCGTTTCAAAGATGTCGTGCGAATCAATCAGGTCGTACGGCTGTTGCGGCGGCCAGTCGGGAATTTTATCAACAGAGACCGGGCCTGAAAAAGCAAGCGGCATCAGGCACTTAGCGTCGATGAGGGTGTCTATCTCGTAAACGTCCTCGTTTCTAAGCTCAAGCCAGTTCAGCAGCCAGGACTTAAGATATGGATTGGCGTTCACAGATATCTCGAGGCGAACTGCTTTTCGACGGCGACGTTCGAGCATTGCCTGTTCGATGGTATTTAACAGGTCGGAGGCCTCGTCTTCCTGGATCTCGACGTCGGCATCTTTCGTAAGGCGGAAATAATCGACGCTTAGAATGTGGCTGTTGGGTACGAGCTTCTCGACATTGTCGGCTATGACTTCTTCGAGCGGCGCGAGGCAGACATCGTCCTCGCCGGGTATCCTGACGAATCGGCCGAATGAGTCGGGGACAGGGATGACGATTATCGCTTTTTCTTCATGGTTATTTTTTCTTGAGACACAAGTCAGCGCAACATTGAGCCTTCGGCCTGGTAGCTGCGGTATAGGTTTTAACTCGGTCAGAGCCAGAGGTGTCAGTACACCAAAGATATCGTTTGAAAAATACCTGGCGAGATAGTTGCCGTGCTCAGAGCTCCACTGGTCGGACCTTAAAATCCTCAAGCCGGCGTCTTCGCAGAGAGTAAGCACCTCATTAATGGCACGGCTTTGACGGGCGACCATTTCGTGAGCCTTTTCGGATATCTTAGTTAGCTGCTGTGCGGGAGTCAGGCCGGAGATGTCTTTTTTTCGGATGCCGGCGGAGCGTTGCTGCATCAGGCCGGCGACACGGATCATAAAAAATTCATCGAAGTTAGAACTTGTAATGGCCAAAAATTTCAGGCGTTCGGATAGCGGCAGGTTCTCACACAGGCCCTGCTGGAGAACGCGGTCATTAAATTCGAGCCAGCTTAGTTCGCGGTTGATGAAGTTTTTCGGTGACTTTAAATTTTTCTTTGCCATAAAACCTTTTTATTCCAAACGAATTTTCAATCCAAAAATATCTTCAAAGAGATCGCCCTTTATGGCGACCGATTTCTTTTCAAGTGTCAGGTCGGAATTACCCTTTGTAGTTATCAGCAGCTCGTCTTCTTCTATACGGCAGGTGAAGTCTTTTACCTGCTGTTTTCTGTTTACGTCGAGCGCGTCGGCGACACGGAGCAGGCCGGCGAGTTTGTTGACTATCATTCTTGCCTGACGATTCATTGCCATATACTCGAGATGAGAGGGCTTGGGTCTGCTGCGCCTGTGATAGCGGGCGATGTGTGCGACCATTTCAAGCTCTTTCGGGCTCAGGCCGAAAATCTCGGAATGAGCGATGATATAGAGCGTGTGTTTGTGTCGGGCACGGCTGTTCAGGAAAATGCCGACCTCATGAAGCATGGCTGCGGCTTCGAGCAGCACCCTGTTTTCGATGGTGAGCCACTGCTGCTCTTTTAGCTGATCGAAAAGACGCGAGGCCAAAAATCTTACATGATTGGCATGTTTTATATCGACGCGATATTTTTTCGCTATCTCGTTTACGGAGTTAAGTATCTGGCGAGCGACCGAAACGTCATGTTTGTCTGTAATAATACCGGCCAAATCGAGCAGAATGCCGTCCCGCATGGTGACATCAGAAATAAGCATTTCCCTGGCATTGGTGGCTGAGAGCAGCGAATTATATACCATTAACGCCGGAGTCAGGGTTTCAGCGTCGCTGAACGGCAGCTTTAATGAGCGAGTAAGCTCGTCAATCGAATATTTTTCGTACTGGCTGATAAGATTGCCAAGGCTCTTCTGCGTGAT
>JANQHJ010000028.1 GCA_028282745.1 Sedimentisphaerales bacterium
ATCATAAATACTTACCGCCCTGTCAAGCTGCCCCTTGCCCCAATATCCTTTGGCAATCCTCATTAAGTTCTTACCCAGATTAGGGTCGTTAGCATAATCTGCCCATAGCTGAGATACCGCTGAATCAGCCGCAGTATAATTTTGTGTTTTGATCTGAGCCGATATATCCTTGACCGCATCTTCTATCGCCGGTGACAATGCAAAAGACATGCTAAAAGTTGCCAAAGTAGCTATTATAATTCCAAAAATAAGGCGTTTCGCCGCAGAAAACTGTTTATCCATACTGTCACCCCTTAAAAAATATGTGTTTTGGTGCTTTGATTTAAGTTGATGTAAAAAATGAGGTTAGAGCGATAGTACAAATATCGCCGCAAAAGAAGATTTGTTTTTTCCCTCAACATAATAAGCCCTTCCTAAACTTAATGCACTATTAAGTATCAACCCCTATCGAAAATGCCAAGAAAAATATGTACAAAATCGAGAATTGGTTAAATGAGCTAACAAAAAAATCGAGAGCCACAATGCAGGCTCTCGATATATTTTAAAACTAACCCGGTTGTAATGTATAAGTATTAGATCAGTACTTCCATAGCGTTGGCAAGCTCGACCTTAGCATCGGTTACAGCCTGCTCGATGCATTTTTTCCAGTCGTCGCCGAACTGCTCTTTGTATTGGGGTTTCTCATAAGCGTAAATTATTGACCTTGAAGCATTTATGAGAGCACCGGTACCGTCGGTTTTGCAGTATCTGATGACATCAGGAGCGGTTGCGCCCTGTGAACCGAAACCCGGGACGAGCAGCCATGTTTTGTCGTATTTGTTTCTAAAAGCAGAAGCCTGCTCGTTAGAAAGGCCGGCTACGACCATTCCGACATTGCTATAGCCTGACTCGCCGATACAGGCTGGCTCTGAGCCGATCTCGCTAACCTTGTCGGCGAGATGTTCATAAAACATTTTACCATCAGCATTTGTGAAATCTTGGATGTCGGGGCCGCTTGGATTGCTGGAGCGTACCCAGACAAAAAGGCCCTTGCCCTGATCGTTCGCAACATCAACAAAAGGCTTGATACCATCAACACCGGCGATTCCGTTAACCGTTATGGCATCAACAGTTATGGTATCCTCAAGGCCCGTGAGCTCGGTATTCTGCAGATGGGCCAAGGCATATTGCTCGGCGGTGTGACCAATATCGCCGCGCTTTACATCGCCGATGATCTCAAGACCCAGTTCTTCTGCTTCGCTGATGAGCGAGTAGTAAGTTTCGAGTCCTTCCCAGAGATACTTCTCGAAGTAAGCGATGTTTATCTTAATAGCTGGGACCAGCGGAGCGACAATCCTTGTTACCTGTGTGCAGAAATCGAAGATAGCATCGACCGCGGCGGCGGCATCGTTCTCGTCATTCATATCGCGGTGGTTTCTAATCGCTTCGGGTAGTCTGCTGTAAACAGGATCGAGCCCGACAATGAGCGGGGTTCTTTTATCTTTTACAGCCCGGCATAAACGGTCGGCAAAATGGCTAGCCATGTTAATCTCCAAATCATTCTCAAAACATCGATAAATAAAACTTTTCAGTCAACAATCGAGCTACTATAATCTTCGAAAACGTTTTGAGCAAGACAGAAATCGAACATTAGATGCAAACTAATACAAGTCCTGAAAAAAACAGCAATAAGAAGGCTCGGCGGAAACGCTCGAAGCTGAAAATTGCCTTTACAATATTACTGCTCCTGATCATATTAGCTGCGGCGTTTTGTGCTCTAATACTCTGGAAACCCTCTGACTACGAATCCCCAAAGGTTAAAGAAAGCAAAGAGGTAAGCAAATATCTAACTCATATTATCAGCCAGGATATTTACAACGGGGCCCAAAGGGGCGAGCCATTCGAACTGGTGATGATAGAACAAGGTATTAACGACATTATTACTCGATCGGATTGGCCGAGACAGGCAGAAATGGTAACGATCGGTGTACCGGAGGCTATCTTTGAGCCTAATAATATAATCCTGCGCGGGCTGGTGAATTATGAAGCACTTGATGTGCTTGTGTCGGTAGAAGGCAACGCGTATATCAATGAGTGGGGACTCTTACATCTTTTGGTCAGCAAAGTAAAGATAGGTGCGGTCAACATTACCTTTTTCGCAAGGCTGGTCGCCCAGAAAGCATACTCAAGTTATTTAGAAACTCACGAAGTAGATCCCAATGATTGGGAAGAGAAATTGAAAAAAGCAGTTATTTATAATGAACCTTTCGATCCGGTCTTCGAAGTTGACGGATATAAGATAAGAATGGAAAATGTAAAAATCGAAACTGGGAAAATCACAATCGATTTTGCCCCGGCAGATTAAAAAGGCTCTGTATATGAGCTACGAACTTATTCAAAATAAAAAAGTTTTAGTGATGGGCCTGGGCAGGTTCGGAGGTGGTGTCGATAGTGCAAAGTTTGCTTCGGCTAACGGAGCTGATGTTTTAGTGACCGACATTGCCTGTGCCAATGAGCTTGAAGACTCCATCAAGCAATTAGATGGATATGAAAGAATCGAGTATCGGCTTGGTGAGCATCACGAGGAAGATTTTCAAAAGGCAGATATAATAATAGCAAATCCAGCAGTGCCTGAGAATAATCAATTTCTGCAAGCCGCTAAGCGAAGCGGTGTTATCGTGACATCACAAGTTGGCATTTTCTTTGAGTACTGCAAAGCTAAGACAATCGGCATTACGGGTTCTAACGGTAAGAGCACGACGACAGCTTTGACATATCATTTACTCAAAAATTCCTCCAGTGATGATTACAACAATGTCTGGCTCAGCGGTAATATTGGTAATGAGCCGATGCTAATGCTGCTTGATAAGATCGAGTCCAACGATTTAGTCGTTCTTGAGCTTTCGAGTTTTCAGGTAGAGCAATTGGCGGCAGAGAGCAAAGGGCCTGACGTTGCACTTATAACTAACCTGTTGCCTAATCATCTTGACCGCTATGGAACTTTTGAGAACTACTGTGACGCTAAAGAAAAAATATTTGCTCATCAGGGAGCCCAGCCGGTATCAATATTCAATAGCGAGGATGAGATAATTTATAAATGGTATCAAAAATATAACTCCGAATCGGCACGCAGGTGTATTACATATAAAGCAAGTGATATGCCGGAGAAAATTCAAACCGAATTTAAACTGCCGGGCGAATTTAATCTTTCCAACTTAGCCGGTGCGATGTCGATCGTTAAATTGTTCGGCGTCAGCGATGAAAGCATCGCAAAGTGTGTAGGAGATTTCAGATCGCTGCCTGATCGGCTGGAATTGATAGGTGAGAAAGACGGAATCAAGTGGTACAACGATTCGAAATCGACCACACCAGGGAGCGCTATAGCGGCGGTCAATGCTTTTAATGAGCCGGTAGTTTTAATAGCGGGTGGGTATGATAAAAAGCTGCCATTCGATAAAATGGGAGAAGTCGTCGCAGGCAAAGCAAAAGCGGTGATATTGATCGGCGAGACAGCGGGAAAGATAAAAACATCTATTGAGAAAAACGCTACAGAAAACAAAAAGCCTATAATCAAAATCTGTGAAAAGCTTGAGCAGGCGGTTAGTTTCGCCAATACAAAAGCTGCGGCCGGAGACGTGGTTTTGTTAAGTCCGGGCTGTGCTAGTTACGACATGTTCGATAATTATCAGCAGCGCGGCAGGCAATTTATAGAAGCGTTTAAAACACTGTCAAAATGAGTTATAGGAACATTTTTTCCGCAGCGCATTAAACCATAAAAAAATGCAAATCATTCTTTCTGGGTTTTTGTCCAGATAAGTGCTAAAACAAGCATTTCAGCCCGCAAGGTGCGGATTTTTTCGGTTGTCCAGCTTAAGAGCAGCCCTTTTTCCGTCGAGTTCTTAGTCATCGATAACCTTTTTTAAAAAAGGAGCAGGAAAATGGAGAACAGCGAAAATAGAAGAAGAGAAGAAAGACTAAGATATCATTGGCCGGTCTGGTTTTCAGAAGATTTCAACGACATGCTGGCACAAGGCCAGATGGTTGACGTATCAAGCGAAGGCGCAGCATTCACATGTAACGCCGATCATACATGTCCGTATCCCGGTCAAACCATAACAGCAAGATTCAGCGTTCCAAAATTCGAGACGGATAATTCATTCGGTCTTTCGAGCTTTACGAGGATGGCTACTATCTGTCGTGTTGAAGACGTTAACGGCTTCACTCGCAAAGTCGCCATGCAATTCGCAGAACCGCTTCCTTTCAAGCCGGGCGAACAGGCTGAAGATGAAATTGACGTACGAGAGAGACTAAAAGCTGTTACAATATAATTCGCTGTTTGAATTGAGGGTTACTATTTAGCTGGCACAAATTCGATCCTGCATTTATCGATAGCGGAGAGGAAGTTTTGTCCATATCTTTTTGACGCGATTCGGCTGTCCAGCACCACGACAATTCCGGTATCGGTCTTGCTTCGAATTAACCTGCCGAATCCCTGTTTGAATTTTATAACAGCCCACGGCAGTTGGTAATCGAAAAAAGGATTACCGCCCTTCTCCTTTATTTGTTCTACACGTCCTGCGATAAGAGGATGACTCGGCACGGCAAAGGGAAGCTTGGCAATTATAACATTACTAAGCGCCTGGCCCGGCACATCAACACCCTGCCAGAAACTATCCGTACCGAAAAGCACACATCTATCATGCGATTTGAATCTTTTGATCATTGTGCTTCTGTCATGTTTTTTGCCCTGACACAATAAGTCAATATCCTTGTCGGCAAAAAAGCCCTGTAAATTTTCTGCCATTTTGTTGAGCATGTTATAGCTGGTAAAAAGTACAAAGGCCCTGCCTTGTGTTTGCAAAGTATATTTTTTAATCGCTTCAGCAGCCTGTTCGAGGAAATTATAATCGTTCGGCTCGGGCAGGTTCCTTTCGATATACATAGTTACCTGTTTGGCGTAATCATAAGGCGAACCGAGCAGCACAGCTTTGAAATTTTCCAGGCCTATCCTATGGGCGAAGAAATTGAAACCTTCTTTTCTGCCGGAGCCGTCAGTGCTTAGGGTCGCACTGGTCATCACGACCGAGTTGTACATATCGAACAAAGTTCTCTTTACATCGGGGCCGACATTTAGCGGCGCGCTTTTTAGTCTAACCGTTACTGTCCTTTTTGTGCTAAGCTCAATCCAGTAAACATAGTCGGCATTCTGCTGGCTCAGGAAAGCCTGTAAGTCAAGCAAAAGCTCAGCGGCGATATTAACATAACGATTAATTTCAAGTTTCTCATCAGCATCGTCGGTAAGCTTAGCGAGCTTAGCAAGCTGGGTACGTAATAATTTTAACTGACCTGAGATATTGTCCTCTATGAAATTCTTATGGCATCGGCCGCCGTTCTCTTCAATATGCTCTTCGTACCAAAGGCGGGCATTCTTGAAGAATTTTTTACTGGCGGAGCGAACAGCGCCTATCAGTTCGACTGCTTTGTCGGCCTGTTTATTAAATGCAAGCAGGCCTTTTTTTGTTCTGTTATTATAAAGCTTATCGAGCAAATAACTCACTCGTCGGTTGCTGATGTCTATACCGAAATGGTCCTGGGCAACAGTTTCTATGTTATGAGCCTCGTCGATAACGACATAATTATATTCCGGCAGCAGGCTATAGCCGCTTTCCTTCAGGACAAGGTCACTAAACAGTAATGCGTGATTGGCGATAATTATATCAGCAGTTTCAAGGTCGCGCTTGGCTCGACGGTAGAAACATCTTTGAAAATGTTTACATCTTCTGGCCGGGCAATTACCGTGCTCGCTTTTGACAGCATCCCAGGCTGGGGCCGAGGGGACAAACGGCAGATCGCTTACCGAACCGTCGGAGGTTTCATCTTTCCAGTGCATTATCTGTTCGAGCTCGTCGGCTATCTGGATAAATAATTGACGACTCTGCTTGAGTGCGTAATTAAGCCGTCGAAGGCAAAGGTAGTTAGCCCTTCCCTTGGCAAGCGCCGCGACGAATTCCATATCCAGGGACTTGCTCAAAGCAGGGATGTCTTTGTTTATCAACTGCTCCTGCAGGGTAATAGTAAATGTGCTAATAATTATCTTGCACTCGGCAGTAGCAGCTTTGTGAATGACAGGGACAAGATAAGCGAAGCTTTTACCGACACCGGTACCCGCTTCGACAGCGAGATGGTTATTATTCTCAAAAGCGTCGTTGACCGCACAGGCCATATCGAGCTGTTCTTTACGGGATTCGAAATTCGGCAAATGCTCAGAGAGCAGGCCGTCCTTATGAAAGTAGCGTTCGATATGAAAGCTGTTATTGGGTCTAATCATCAGCAAGGCCACCCTGTTAATCGTCCGCCGATACCAGATGTGGCTTATCAGTTAGCGGCTCTTCGTTTTTCGATAGCCTTTTTCAGCAGCTCAACAGCTGGAGTGTTGCTAAGATCCCCGTATGCTTTGTCGATAGCTGCCTGGGCCTTTTCGAGCCTGTCCATTTGCAGGTAAATATAAGCCTGCAGGAAATGTAGCTTCGGCGAAGAAGTAACCTCGATCCACGCGTTGATATCGGATATTCTTTTCTCAACGGTGTCCTTATCGCCTATCATCGAGACAATGTCAATTCTGAAATCGACATAGCCGGGGAATAATTTAATCGCCTCATTGAGATTTGCGGCACTGCTCATATAATCGCCTGCTGCCAGAAGAGCGTGGCTCCTGCCGGCATAGGTCAACGGATCCAAAGGTTTATAAATAGATGCCATAGCATAAGCATTTGAAGCGAGGTAGAATTTGCCTTTTTTCATGTATTCTTCAGCAGCCCGCATATAATTATTGAACTGGGTATCCGTTTGGGCAGTAAAGCTCTCTAACTTGCTTAAAATTATCTTGGTTCTTGCATCAATATCCGATGTGTCTTTGCCTTCCCGGGCCACATCTTGTTGTGATTTTAACGAAGCTTTTTCTTCATCCCGGCGTCGTTTTGTTTTTGCAGGTAATTCGAGAAATTTAGTCAATGCCGATCCGCTCATGGTTTCATTAACTTCTTCCGGGAAGAATTCCTGGTAATACTCCATTAATTGCTCATACTCCAGTTGCATCTTTTCATAAACATCAACTGGCTTTGATGTTTGCTGTGCAAGAAGATGCTGTTGTTTTTCTCTTCTATCCTCAACATCTTTGAGTATTAAACTGGTATTTTCCTGCCCTTCTTTCCTTTCTTTTTCTTCACCTTCTAAGTCGGCCTGTATATCTTTACGAAGTTCGGAAGCTTTTTGGCTCAACAAGCCCAGGTTTGTTTGTAACTCTTTTTTCTGTTGTTCGTAACGAAGTCGTACCTGCTGTTGCTCTTGGGGGTTTTGTGAATCCAAAGGTAACAGGAGATTATCTCTTAAACTGTCAGTTGGATATAACCTCGATCTTTGCTCAAAAGAGGTATTTTGAGAACGGCTAAGCTCTGCCTGTATCGCCGCAGAGGACGATTGTGCCCGATTAAGTAATCCTTGAGTTCTTATCTTGGAAGTTTGTGGTATAATTATTGCGCCGGAGCCGGGATCGGTTTGCGTGACAGTAGCGGCACGGGAATAGTACGGTACTAATCGGCCCTTGAGGTAATCGTTTGAAATATAGCTTCGCCTTCTGAAATCATCGAGGTCATCGCTGCCAAGATCACCACCAAAATTTGTCATGGGATTATAAGGTAGCTGGCCCCTGAAGTGCCTGCCGCCGCCGACATTTCCTGTAATAATAGAGTTTGTGCTGGAAGCGCTTGGTCTTCTGGAATCATACAAACCCTGGCTGTAACTCGTTACAGGTGAGGTCGGGCTCTGGACAGGACTCCTGGTAACCGGGCTCGACAATGCAGAGCTTGTCGTTCTTCGGGTCGTAGAGTTCAATGTCGATTTGGCCCTGCCCTGCACGATGCCGCACATAGCTACAACCGTCAATAACAAGCTTTTATAAAAAATTGACCTCATAATATATCTTACTCTCTGATCTTAGAGTATGTTCAAAACCTTGATCTAAACTTGTCCATATTTTGGTTTTCCCGCCCAATTCAGCTTGGTCGCCAGCGTATCCCATTCGGTTCTGAGCGGATTATTAACTATCAAAAAGCTGCTCTGGAGCCTTTCTATCCTGACAACATCGCCCTGCTGCAAGCTGGTCGAGATCTGGCCGTCAACGAGAACAGCTGAGCCTTCGTTAAGACCGACACCGACTACCTCAACCCTGCTGTTTGCGTCTATAACGACAGGGCGAAAGCTCAATGAATGCGGACAGATGGGTGTTATTACCGTAGCTTCTATCTGGCCGGACAAAATCGGGCCGCCCGCTGAAAGGTTATAAGCTGTCGAGCCTGTCGGAGTAGAAATTATCAAACCGTCGCTAACACAATCAGCCAAAGGCTTGCCGTCAACTTCAACCCTGAGTTCTATCATCCGAAATGGTGAACCTGCCATTACAAAAACATCATTAACAGCCTTGGAAAGAAATTTCTCTTTACCATTGCTGATCACAGCACAGCCGAGCATCATTCGCTTTTCAATAGAGCACTTTCCGGCAAGGATATCGTCAAAAGAATTTTTCAATTCTACCAGGCTGAACTCCGCCAGGAAACCAAGCTTGCCAAGATTGACTCCGATGACGGGCACCTTTGAATCGCTCAGGGTTCGAGCTGCTGATATAATGCTTCCGTCACCACCAAATACTACGGCAAAGTCGCTTTTGCCAAGTACATCTGTTGTGCAGTCGTCAATATGGCAGTCGGCGACTATCTCGGCCCTGCCTTTGACAAAATCGACAAACTGCGAGACGGCTTCACTGACCCTGCCTTTTTTGGGATCACCAAAAACGACCAGTTTTTTGAGCTTAGAATCTGTCATTACTGAAGGTTTCTTTTTACAGTAGAATCAGTATTTTGCATCCGCATTTCTTTTGCGACACGAACTATGTTATCGGCGTTTATTCCGATGTGCATAAGCTGAGATGTACGAGATTCGTGTTTGATGAACTCTCTTTTGGCGGCAAGTGTGGCTATTGCTCTGGTAACCTGCATCTTCGCCGCGGTCTCGAGTAGTGCCGAACCAAATCCTCCGTCAAGGCCGTGATCCTCAATAGTTATTATCGGCCCTTTTGTGTTATTTAATATCGATTCATCTATCGGCGCGGCAAATCTGGCGTTGATAACTTTGGCTTCTATCTGCTGCTCACTAAGTGATTCTGCCGCTTTCAAAGCCTCAGTCAGGACCGGGCCGTAAGAAACAATATTTATGTCAGCTTCACTGCCGGGACGAACAGTGACGCTTTTTCCAAGGTCGAAAGTTTTTCTGCACGGCGTGCGGTCAAATTCATCCTGTGGTATATTGTCTTTTGGGTATCTGATACAAACTGGCTTATTCTGGGCCAATGCAAATTCCAGGGCCAGTTTCATTTCGGTATCGTCGCTCGGTGCCAAAAGTATCATGTTCGGCATCATTCGCAAAAAACCAATATCCATCATGCCATGATGGGTCGGACCATCGGCCCCTACAAGCCCAGCCCGGTCTATGCAAAATACGACCGGCAGATTCTGCAGCGATACTTCCTGGAAGATCTGGTCGTAAGCTCTTTGGAGGAAAGTCGAGTAAATACAGACTACCGGTCTTAGGCCGCACTTTGCCATACCGCCTGCGATGTCAACAGCAACACTTTCAGCTATACCGACATCATAAAACCTGTCAGGAAATTTTTCACGGAACAAATCGAGACCTGTACCGGTTCCCATCGCACTGGTTATTGCTACGACCTTTTCGTTTTGTTCAGCTATCTCTGCAAGGCTGTTTCCAAATGCCCCTGTAAATGTAAGCTTCGATTCAGCAGCTTTCTTTTCGACGCTGTCACCATTTATCTTGAACGGGCCGGTCGAATGATATTTGTGTGGTTTTTCTCCGGCAGGCGTGAAGCCTTCACCTTTCTTTGTATAAATGTGCAGTATGGCCGGGTGGTCATGCTGGCCGAGGGCCTTGAATAAATTTACCAGCGACGCAACATCATGGCCGTCAACCGGGCCAAAGTATGGTATGTCCAGACTTTCGAACATCTGGCTGGCCGGCAGTGCCATCCTCAATTGTTTTTTAATTCGTTCGAGAGTACCTTCGAGGCTCTTACCGATAAGCGGTGTATGCTCGAGAATACTCTTTGTTGTTTTTCGCAGATCCTCGTAGGTTTGACTTAGACGAATTTTTGAAAAGTATTTCGCAAGCGAACCCTGTGTGGCATCGATGGCCATGGAATTATCGTTCAGGACAATAAGTAATTGGCGTTTGACCAGTCCGAGATTGTTTAGGCCTTCGAAGCTGACTCCGTTTACAATACTCGCGTCACCAACCAAAGCTACTACTTTTTCATCCTGTTTCAATTGGGCATGTCCCAGTGCCATTCCTATTGCGGTGGGCACGGAAGTACCAGCATGGCCGACCATGAAATTGTCATAAACACTCTCAGCAGGATTCGGGAAACCGCTCGGGCCGTCTTTTTGCCGGAGCTTATGGAAGTCAGCTTTTCGGCCGGTCAAAATCTTATGGGCATAGCATTGATGACCGACATCCCAGAGGAGCCTGTCCTTAGAGAAATTGAAAACATAATGAAGCGCAACCGTCGCCTCGATAACGCCGAGATTACTGGCGAGGTGACCGCCGGTTTTGCTGACCGAGTCCAGAATGAAACGGCGTATGTCATCCGAAAGCGTTTTCAGCTGATCGACAGAAAGCTGCTTCAGATCAGTGGGAGAATTTATTTTATCAAGCAATTCGTACATAAGGTATCCAACAGGAAGTTCATAAATCCAAACATTCCATTATATACCAAATCTCCCTAATGGACAAATAATGCTCCTGGGCAAGAAAAATAAATAATTAGCTCCAAATGTAATAAAATCTCTTGAAAACAGCACTTACAAGTTGAATAATACACTTATAATTGGCGTTCGTGTTCGGTGAGATTCTTATGAATATAAGCGAAAATGCCCTATCAGCTTTGCTGTTGACAGTCATGGCTGGTCTTAGTACCGGCATCGGCAGCGCTATCGCATACTTTATTCGCAAGCCCAAAACCGTTTACCTTTCTTTTGCACTGGGGCTGTCAGCGGGCGTAATGATCTATATATCATTCATTGAAATGCTGCCTGATGCGATGGAGGAAATTGGCGAACCCTATGGCATATTAGCCTTTTTTATAGGCATAGCGTTCATTGGACTGATCGACTTTTTCGTACCTGAAGAGGAAAACCCGCATCACTACCCAGACCTTGAACATCCGGGTGAGCACGATCACGTAAAGCTAATGCGGACAGGATTGCTGACAGCTTTGGCAATCGGCATACATAATTTTCCAGAGGGCATAGCAACTTTCGCGGCGGCTTATAAAGATCCTAAGCTTGGAGCTTTTATCGCTTTTGCGATAGCCATACACAATATCCCTGAAGGGATTGCTGTTTCAGTTCCTATATTTTTCGCTACCGGCAGCAGGAAAAAAGCCTTTTTCTATTCGTTCCTTTCCGGCATATCCGAGCCGGTTGGAGCCATCTTAGGCTTTTTGATCCTGATGCCGTTCATCAATGACGCTTTATTGGCGGGGACATTAGCATTTATCGCGGGGATAATGATATACATTTCGCTGGACGAGCTGGTACCGATGGCGCATAGATACGGACACAGCCACTTGGCGATTTCGGGGGTAGTTGCCGGGATGCTGGTGATGGCAGTTAGCTTGCTAATGCTGTAAAAAAAACACTTTTGCGCAAAAAAATGGGAGCAATTTGTAACGAAACAACCGCTTTCCTCGTCTATATACTAAAAAGGAGATACTATTTTTTAAATATTCGAAGGATAGATAGATGAAGAAGTGTTTATTGTGGATGCTGCTGGTATCGATCATATTGCTGACAGGCTGCGACTTTGGCGGATTATCTTTTAACCAGGCCAAGCACCAAAGAAGTGAGCAGCATTATTTTCCCATGGCTGGCATAGAAGCTATCGATGTCGATACGTTGTTCGGGGCGATCAATATCGAAGGTTCGGATACTAAAGAAGCCTCTATCGAAGCAAAGATCACAACTCACGCCCCTACCGCTGAAGAAGCTCAGCAAATCGCCGAGCAGACAAAAATAAAAATCGAGCCATCCAATATGACTCTTAACATTTATCTGCAAAAGCCGGAACTGAAAAATAATCGATCCGTAGGTGTAAGTTTTACTATCAGACTGCCAAAGGATACAGCGGTTAAAGCCAATACGTCGTACGGGCCAATTCATGTGTCAAATATCACTAAAGGTGTGCAGGCTAATTCGAGCTTTGCAGTTATCAGCTGCAATGGAATAACCGGTCCCGTAGATGTACATACCTCATACGGTAATATTAGCTTCTCAGATATTGTCTCGGACAGCATTAAGGGTAAAACTAGTTTTTCTTCGATAAAGTGCGAAGACGTCAGCGGGCCGGTTGACCTGGTGACATCTTACGGCCACATCAAATGCGACAACCTCACCACTGACAAGATCAATGCACGATCGAGCTTCGGAAATATTAATATTGATTGCTCGGACAAAACGAAAGATACTGTCCAGGCTTACGTAAAAACTTCGTATGGTAATATCAGGTTCAATGCCCCGCCAAACTACGCTGGAGCACTGGAAGCTAACACCAGCTACGGCGATATTGATTCCGACCTGGCAGTTACCGTCAAAGACAAATTTGACAAAGACAAACTCGTCGGAACAGTCGGTAACGGTTCCGGCAATCTGAAACTCAATACTAGCTTCGGCTCGATAAGAATCAAATAGCCTTTTTATTTTTTCGAGGACTTACAGTAATCACCCATAAGCATCATCGCTTTTGTGCATTTATCCTGCGAGCCGTCCATTTGCGCGTATGCTTCTATCAGCTCCATCAGTTCCGGTGCATGCTCTCGGCCGTACAACTGATGCTTTACATTAACGATGCCGGCGTCACAGCCGTACTTCATAGCTGTATGGGTATATGCTCGCATGATACCGATCTTACGGGCCGGTAAATCACGAGCGCAGTTGCTGATACCCAGTGAAAAATGTACATTTTTCATTTTCGGATCGGTCTTGATCTTCCTGATAGTTTCGAATGCTCGATATGTATAGCCTGGCACGCCCGGCTGCATCGGCATATCTATAGCGAGCGGAAATACCGTCGAATCAAAGTATATCTCTTCGGGCTTGAAGCCGTACTTTTCAGTCGCTTCGTCGAACAGTTGCTGGGCAAACGAGAATAGTTCCTCAACCGAATGCGAACCGCCCGGGCCGGTCGGTTTGTCCTCGCCGATCAAAAGGCCGATGAACGCAAAATCGTATTCTTTCTTCAGCGGGAAGATATTGTCCATCGTATAAACCTTGACGGAATTCAATAACGGCTGCTTGACTGGCTCTTCTGTGTCATACCATTCTTTCAGGCCGGCGATCAAAACATCGTCGTTGCTGCTGTCAACACAGATCGGCACACCGTCGCTGTATTTACGAACGAGCCTGACATATTCTTTCATCATGTCGATAGATACCTGCGGATTGGTCTCGCCGAAGGCGTCGAGGTTGACTTCGAGATAATCCGCACCATCTGCTACCTGTGACTGTATCAGGGCTATGATATATTGAAGTTGTGGAGAGTCCTTCGTATAGGCGTCCGGGCCAAGGTCGGCGAGTTCTTTCATTATTTTACCGGTCTTCGGAATAGATGCGTGAACAGCTTCGCCTATACTGACAAAAGAAGGCTTCATAGTGTGGTCCTTTCCAAACAGATAATTCAAAATTGATGATGTATTCTCCAGGGCAGAATTACGCGGCGGGTTAATTATCGAGCGAAGTTTTGCAAGGCCGCCCCTCTCGGCAGCAGCAGCGTTGTATATCTTTTCGCCGACACATTCGATCTCAAGATTGTTACCGCATTTGCCGTCCGCGGTAGCGTCACCGCAAGGTGCATTGTTCAGACCTTTTTCGCAATCGCCTATAGTGCATATACTGAAATTCTCCGGCAAAAAGCAATCGCCGCATTCGTTGCATTCAAAGAGCAAATATTTCGAAACCTTTTCCTGCATGAAGAAAAGCTTATAGAAAAATCCTTTACCTTTTTCAGTGCCCAATAATGACATTAACTTTTTAAAGCAATGAAAACCCTTGTAATCAGAATTCAGGATCGCACGGTGCATTGTATTGAACATGCGATGGTTCAGCTTCATCCGTAGTTTCGACAAGGCAACCTGTCTGCCGGCTTCGTCATATAGATACCAGCCGCCTTCGAGCGGGAAGTAAAGATTATCTTTATACTTTTCCCAGTCGTCGCCTATCTCGGCAGCCTGTTTCAAAATCTCAACAAACGTTTCATAATCAAAGACCCCGCCTATATCGACTCCAGCGGCCCCCATTGATTTATACATAGCTACCTGCTGGGCAGCACGAGCAATGTGGTCGGCCCGGCTTTCGGAACGTACCTTGTCGTACAAAGCATCCGAAACAAAACAGCCGGTCAGATCAACCTTGTGCATTTTCTTTAGAGCAATATCGTCGCAGAGTAAATACACATAGCCGAGGATCGGCACGTTAATATTGTCGTCGCGAACATACTGGAACAGCTCAAGTGATTTTCGCCAATCCCAGCCGAGCTGCGTTACAAGGAACTTCGCACCGGATGCGATTTTCTTCTCCATCTTGTAATACTGCTGCATCTGTGACGGCTCGGTATATTTAAAAGGCGAGACCGCCGCGCCGGGATAGAACTGATGGACATCAGCAAGCGCCTCAGGCCTGGCGCGGATTAATAGATCGTTATTTAAATATCTTACAAGACTTAACAGCCCTACCGATTCCAGCTCAAACACACCTTTAGCTTTCGAGGGTTTATCGCCGGTAAGCATTAAGGTACATTCAACACCGGCATCTCTGTAGCTGTTTAGAATACTGGATACCGCGTCTGTGTTGTGGTCCTTACCCGTTACGTGAGGGATAAAGTCAAGATCACCGAGCAGGTTTTTTTTTCGCAGTCTTTCGAGTACGTCAACAGGTTCGATATTAGCCATACCGCTCGGATTTTGCGTGGCACTGACCGCTATAAAGTCAAAACCTTTTGGAATTACACTTCTGCCCTGCTCGATGAAGCCTTTCATAAAACCTTCAATAGGGGCAAAATTGAATCGCAGACCTGCTGTAATTTCGGCATTAACGATAAAATTGCCACCCTGCTCTAAGGCCTGTTTTAGTCTTTTTTGCATCTAAGCACCTGAAATTTAAAGGTTTAAAAGTGTTCGCTTACAATACTAAAAAAGCGGCAGAAAAATCAATATCTGAATTTATTTTTTGGCACAAATCCGGTAATCAGGTAAATTACCAATAAAGCATAAGAGAATCGCCTACGGTTGTGGATAACCTGTTGATAAACAGCAATGCTTTAATTCAAACCAATCCACAATATTTGCCGACACGGCAAGTCCCGATACCACAATACCGTAAAACAAATACAAGGCTATACTTATCTCCAATCACACCTTTGCACAACTAACACAAAAACAAAGACTTACACAATATCGCTTCTTTTAGGTCCAGAAACCTACTGTTTTAAACCCCGCCGGCAATATAGGACCTTTATTTTGCCAAGCTTAACACATTTTTAACGCTCACAGTTGGTCAAGGTGGATAATGTGTAATACCCCTATGTTTTACTGGGATAATTTTGTGATTTTTTGTTGAATTTCTTTGCAGGCCGCCTCAGGATCCTTACTGGCACTCACAGCTGAGCAGACCGCTATTTTTTGAGCCCCAGCCCTGATGACATCGCTTAAATTCTCTTTAGAAATAGCTCCTATAGCGACGTGAGTGATGCCTTTGTCTTTCAGAAACTCGGTGCCCTTTTTTATATACTCCAGTCCTACTGCTTCAGCTTCCGGCTTGGTTTGAGTCGGATAAACAGGTCCTAAGCTCACATAAGTTGGTAATTCACCACATGCGTTTTTAAGCTGCTCCATGTTGTGAGTTGTTTTGCCGATTATAAGCGGTGAAGTCGCCAGCCTTTTGGCTTCGGCAACAGCAAGGTCGTTTTGTCCGAGGTGAACACCGTCAGCTCCACACGCAGCCGCAATATCAATTCGATCATTTATAATAGTAAGAACATCTGCCTGTTGACAAAATCCAACTACTTGCTGTGCGGTTTCAAATAATTTGTCAGCTGACATTTTCTTCGAGCGAAGCTGTATGCAATCGGCGCCGCCTTTGACACATTGGCTCGCAAGAGTGAGGATCTCACTCGGAAAATCGCTTGTAATAATTACATAGAGCTTCACTTTTTTGAACTTTTCATAAGCTATGCTATGCAGAGTTATCACTTTTTCAAGCGTATAAAACTGATACCGAAGCTGTTCTACTTGTTGTTCAGAGACTGGATCGATAGTTTTCAGCATTTCAGCAATAACCCTCAGGGCCTCCGGCAGACGTTTACAGGCTGCCGTAAAAGTATCGAAAAGATTTTGCCTTGGCATCTGATTGTCTATTTCCAAGCCAACGCCAACATCAGATTCGGTATCACGACTTGCAATAAGCCGTGTCTGGTCAAGTTTGCTTATAATGTGGCAAAGTTCATGGCGAAGCTGCTTGGTTTTCTCACTGAGCGGTTCGCTATTAAGTACGAAACGGCAGAATTCCTCTATAACCCGACAAGCCTCACGGCCGCGGTTAAAATTGGCATCGATTATTCTATAAACACTTCGATCTGTCATAATAGTGATTATAACCTGATATTAAGCTGTCGTGAAATTAAAACCACCGAGTAAAAATAAAGGCTTGGGAATCGAAGTTCTGGATAAAAAACACAAGCGAAGCTATTCCTCCTCCGAAATAACTTCGCTCTGTAATTCATTAAGAACAGCTACTCTCTTCTAAATTAACTGTTCCTTAAATTGTAAAGGAACGGGCGGATTCATCCTCCTCCTTAGTAGTGTTTAGGACCATCCGCCCATACTGTCGATATTTTCCGACAAAGCAAAGAAGAATGCAAAGGATATGCCAAAATTAAAATAAACTAATAGCTGGTTTTAAATTTTAGTGATAATAGATTGTCATGGCCGGACTTAGCTGTTTTGTGTTTAAGTTTGAGATATGTAGAGAAAAAACGCTTTTTGACAGCACGTTGTTTTTTTTAAACAAACATCGACTTTTTGTCACTCCGCATAATACATTCTCGGACTTAAGAGAGCTTAGGGGCGTCACAGAAGACTTTTTGTTGAAAAATATCAACACGACTGTAATCAAAAAACAACGCTACTTCTTTATTTCGATGTATTTGGCCCTAGAAATCCTGTCAGTCCAGCGGCATTTCCAGTTATCGAATAATTTCCTCTTACCACTTGGATATGAGATTTTGAACAGGCTCTGCTTTCTCCAGTTGGCGAGATCTTTTCTAATGGATTCGATCTGCTGTTGTTCGAAAAGGATTGGCGAAAGTTCGCAGGGATCGTTCAAGAGGTCGAAGCGGTAAGCTTTGTCTGTTACGGGGAAATAAATATGCTTTTGGCTGCCCTGTACAAAACCGATGGGACTTTCCTCAAGCCAGCCTGCAAAATACACCTTTCTGTCCGGATCGTTGAGAGTGAACATATCGTTACCATCCAATCCATTAACCTGTAAATCCATTAGGCCAAGCAATGTCGGCATAAAATCCAAAGAACTCGCAGGCTGAGCAATTTTAATTCCTTTTTTCTGTGGATCAGGGCCTTTTATAACCATTGGTATATGCAAAACCTCTTCGAAGGCTATCCTTTCATGCCCGGCAAAACCGTGCTCCTCAAAAGCCTCGCCGTGATCGCCAACCACACAAAAGAGCGTATTATCTATCACACCAAGATTGGTCAACTGGGTATGAAGCTCGCTTATAAACCTATCGGTATAAACGATGGTTTGAAAATAGCTTTCGATAGGCTCTTTCTCCGGCTCGGCGAACCACTCGGGCACAAGATACGGATCGTGTGTCACTGAACACAGTGCGACTGTTATAAACGGCTTGTCATTAGATTTTATCCAGTTACAAATCGGCTCTATCATTTTAAATTCATCGCTGCCGAGATACCCGACATAGTCCTGCTCATCAGGCAATTGTTCCCTCGACCAGAATTTATTGAACCCAAGATTATTAACCAAACCCGGCCTGCACTCAAAATCGCCCATGGCAGACTGAAAGAACGCACTGCGATAACCCAGTTTATCTTCAAGTATAGTCGCAAGCGATGCGTAAGGCCTGACGACCGGAACAGCTTCGGCAATATCCTGCGAGACTGAAGGCTTCCTGCCGGTAAGTAATCCAAATATAGCTTTGGTCGTATGCGTTAGCACACACCGAGCATTAGTTAATTCTATACCATTTTCCGCCAACGATGCTAAGAACGGCGTTCTATTATTTTTAACATCTGCCAGTGACGTATATTGATACTGAACTCCTTCGAGTATAACGACAACAATGTTCGGACGTAGCGAGTTCGCGGATGAATCAATAACGTCAACCTGGTCTCTAAGTGGCAGCTTGCGCCTACAGTTAATAAAATCAACCTTGCTCAGCCGGCAGGGGTTTTTACTGAATATACTAACAAAAGCTCTCAGGTGGCAATTTGTAGTAGGCCTTTCGAATAAAATATTAGCCTCTTTGCCGTTAGCGGTAACAATTCGCAATCCCCATGCCGATATAACAACCAAAGCTGTCAGTACCATTCTCTTATAAAATATCCCAGGATTGTACCGGGGCTTCGGCGATCTGTACATAACGTGGAAAAAGAACATCAGCAATACCGCACTGAACCCCAGCAGTATAACCGACGCGCCGGGTGATTTTCGCAGGTTACCGCCAACGATAGAAAACGCGTGAACAGGCGAGCGGAACATCGGCAGCAACACGCTTGGTAGTATCTGTGTGCCGGTGCGTTTTATCCAGGCCGCGTTTATTACCGACCATGTACAAATAAGCGCGGAGATAAACGTAACACTGCGGACAACTCTTCGGCGCGGCCATTTAAAACAAAGAAACGCAAAGACCATCTCGATGCTAAGAATAAAAGCTATATCAGAAAGTATCCATTTCCAGTAGTCACCATACATTGCGATGCGGTGAGCCTGCAGGAACTTGTAGCATACGTTATAAAGCAGGGCGGCAATCAGTATTACCGTATAAGGCCTGCGCGCAAGATAATCGTAAACTTTCTGTAAGGCCGATTGTCCAACTTCGACCTTTGCTTTTTTATTTTCTTTTGTATTCTTCATTCACTCAAGCTACTTAGAGTCTCTAACTTAATGAATTAAAAAAACTTTTTTAATAGCAAAACCGGCATTTGTCTTTTTTTTGTTATATACTATTAATTTAAAGCCGTCATTAAATCCTCAAGATCGAGTTCGGCATAACAAACCAGGGTATCCGCCGCACCGTAATACAATTTGATCTTGTCATCTTCAAACAACAATCCACAGGTAAAGACGACATTGCCGAAGAAACCATTACACTCATAATCAGTTTGAGGTTCAAAAATTGGTTTTTTTGTCCTCGAAATGACCCGCCAAGGCTCATTTTCATCCAGCAGAAGCCCGCCAAGACTATAGCGATTATTTTCATCGACGCCATGATAAATTTCAACCCAGCCGGCTTTTGTCTTAAAAGGCACCGCGCTGGAGCCTATTTTCACACTATCCCAGCCGCTGCCTGAAGGGCTTATCAGGAATCTATGATTACCCCAGCACAGCAAATCCGGTGACTCGGCGATCCAGATATCATTCTTATCGAACAGACTCGATGCCGGCCGATGCAAAGCATAGTATTTACCGTTGATACGCTCAGGGAAAACAACAACATCTTTATTATCCGGACAGAACATTATCCCGTGTCGCTTATAGCTTTTAAAATCTTTCGTACTGGCCAGATAGGTAGTGACACCAGCCGATGAAACCGCCACATAATTAACGTAGTAGGTGTCATCGATTTTACTTATGCGAGCATCTTCGATACCAAAAACCTCATATTCATTTTCAGGTACCAGGGCAGGGCTATCTTCGATATCGAAATGGATACCGTCTTTGCTTCGAGCAACTTTTAGATGCGAAATGCTCGTCAGGTGCAAACCTTCCTGATTAGTAACCGAACGTACATCGGAAAAATCTATCTGCGGATCGTTGAGGTCAAATTCCTTGAAGAAAATATCCTTTTTATCCAGGTCGTAGATTGGCGAATAAACAAACTTGTCACTATTCATTACCGGCGCCTCAGCTATTCGCAAAAGCAGAATGACCTCATCGTTTAATCTCGTAACAGCCGCATTGAATACGCCAATAACTTCAAGGTCATCTCTCGAAGGGATTATATCAGCCGGTTTGATGATCGGATTTTCAGGTGCCCTGTAAACTGCCATAATTATTCACCTTAATCTGGAATTTCCCAATATCTCACTAATTTAACCTGAAATGATAGCCCTTATGCTTCCAATCCGCAACCGGCTTATTAAAAATAACGTTTCGGCTTGTATAATCCCGGAATCTTAGCTAATCTAAATCAAGAATTATTATCAGGAGACACTTATGGCTAACAATGTTGCTGTTATCATTTGCGCCGCAGGCTCTGGCAGCAGGTTCGGCGGGGCAAGAAAAAAACAATTTACCGATGTCGGCAAAAGAGCCGCATTTCTTAGAAGCGTAGAATTCTTCGCCGATAGAGATGACGTAAAACAGATACTGCTGGCGATACCAAAAGAAGACGAAGAGATAGTATCTGTCAAATGGGGAGCCAACCTGACATTCTTCGCAGTTAAAACATATTTCGGCGGCAGCGAGCGTTTCGAGACGGTACTAAAGGGACTAAAGCTTGTAAAAGACAACATTGATTTAGTCGCGATACACGATTCCGTCAGATGCTGCCTTACAAAAAAGTGGCTGGACGATTGTTTCGCAAAAGCTGCTGAGACCGGAGCGGCGATGCTGGCTGCGCCGGTAGTATCGACAATAAAAAAGGTCAAAGACGGGAACATTGAAAAAACCGTTGACCGGACTGGTCTTTACGAAGCACAAACTCCACAGGTTTTTAAAGCCGAACTAATTAAAAAAGCTTACGCAAATCTCGATAAGCTCGACAAGAGCACAATCAGCGATGATGCCCAGCTCGTCGAAGCTCTCGGTGAAAAAGTCACGATAGTCGAAACCGACCAGTCGAATATCAAGATAACCACGCAAAGCGATATAGCGATAGCCGATGCCATAATCAAATCCAGATCGAAGCCAAAGAAACAAGGCTATATTGGGCCTTACGAAGAAGCTCAGTGGTAATGAGGGATTAAAATTAACCCACAGTACTTAGAGCCGGTTCAGTGTTTTTGCCGCGCAGCAACGTTTTAGGCAGGGTGAAAAAGAAAGTGCTCCCCTTACCTAATTGTGATTCTACCCATATCTCTCCGTCATATAATTCGATGATCTTCTTGATAACGGTCAAACCAATACCGGTACTTTCAGTGTCCTTGGTCGGATTGATAACCTGGAAGAGTTTGAATATTTTTTCATAATGCTCTTCGGCAATGCCTATTCCGTTATCGCTAACGCTGAATTTAAGGAAGCCACCTTGCTCGCAAAAGCCTATCGAAATCTTACCCTCAGGCTTGCCCATATATTTGATGGCATTGGTCAAAAGGTTCTGGAAAACCTGGGAGATTTTTACTTCATGGATAAATATAACAGGCAACTTTTGTTCGACCGTAATTTCAATACCCTCGGGACACTCAAGCAATTCGATCACTTCAGCCATGACTTCATTTATATCTACTTCCGCTTCCTGCTCAGCCGGTCTGTCGGCCCGTGAATATTGCAGGATACCATCTACAAGATTCTGCATCTTGTCAGCACGGTCACCCATAAGCTGCAGGTAATCTTTGCCTTCTTCGTTAAGCTGATCGCCATATTCATTCATAAGCCAGTCAGCAAGTGAAATTATGCCTCTAAGCGGAGCCTTCAGATCATGTGAAACAATATAAGCAAATTCCCTCAACTCCTGGTTGACCTTACCGAGTTTATCCAGAAGGCGGCTTTGTTTCTCCTGAGCATCTACTCTATCAGTAATATTGCGTACATATTCAACTACACCCACGGCATCGCCCAACTCGTCGAGTATCGGAAAAGCGTAGAGTTCTAATGTCCCTATAGTTCCATCTTCATTGGTTAGAGGTGTCAAATCCATTTCGAGTTTATTTGTCTTAAGCGCACGAACGGTAGGGCATATTTCGCACGGTTTGCTTCGACAATGGTAAGCTTCGTAGCACTTCTTTCCCTTTAAAGGCCGCATGTGAGCATACCACTTTTTCATCGCGCCATTGACGCGTATAATATTGAGGTCCTTATCGAGAACGCTGATGCCATCCTGAATGCTGTTGAAAACCTCTTTGAGTAATTTATGATCAGGGACGAGATTGTCGTAGGTAGCACTTATTGCATTTAGCAAGGGAGCAAGCTGCTCCTGGTCTATGTCAGAGCCGGCCAAAAAAATCTCGATTTGCCCCTGCAATAATTTGTTCAATTTACAATTCCTCAGTTCATTTTGATATGACCTGTTTCTTCACAAAACGTTATACAACACGAAAACAAAAATAAAATTAGCCGTCTGCCTTTGGCGGACTCCTCAATTTTGCACTTTACACTTTGATTTTTTAATTTTCAAACTGATCATCGATCAGTTTGAAAACTATAACTATTTATGAGTAGTTTTTCGGGCAATTACAGCCTTGCCATAATCACTCAATTCAGGCCCATTTGGCCCGGTTATAATGGCATTATAAAATACCCCTAAATAACCTTTAAATCCCCCTTTTTAGGTTTATCCCATCGTGTCCACAGTTTCAATGACAAGATAAAAAAATAATATACACACAGCAGGGATATTATCGGGCACAAAAGAAGATGTGGGAAAAATAGAGCGAATAGGCAACGATGTTGACCTTTTAGACTTTTTTCGGCTGGATATGTTTGTTAAAATCGCAAGAAAAGGAGCCGTAATTCTTACGATCAAGGACGAGAATGCACAAAGAAATAAAGACACATACACCAGGGATAAAAGCCTCGCATATTTATGAGGTTATCCCGCATAAGGGCAAATATTCTCTTGCAGGTAAAAAGTTCCACTTCATCGGGGCAGGCGGTATCGGAATGAGTGGGCTGGCAAAATTGCTGCTCGCCAACCAGGCTAAGTTAAGCGGCTCAGACCAGCAAGCAAGCGAAGTAACAGAAAGGTTATGTGAGTTAGGCGCAAATCTTCAAACTTATCATAAAGCAGAGAACATTCCAGATGACACCGAAAAAGTTGTTATCTCTGCAGCGATCAAAGAAACCAACCCCGAACTGCGGGAAGCTCGCAAACGCGGTTTGAAAGTACATAAATATGCCGAGATGCTCGGCGAATTAATGAGCTGTTACAAGGGCATCGCTATCAGCGGTACCCACGGCAAAAGCACAACGAGCGGATGGCTGACTTCGTTGTTTGCCCATCTGGGTTTAAAACCAAATTATATTGTCGGCGCCGACATCCCCCAATTCGGAACATCTTCAGGAGCCGGTACCAGTGAATATTTCATCGCCGAAGCATGCGAATATGACAGAAGTTTTTTGAATTTAAAACCACAAATAGCCACCATATTAAATATCGAGCAGGATCACCTCGATTACTATAAAGATGTTGACGATATCATAAAAGCATTCACTGATTTTGCTCAGGGCGTTCGGCCGGGCGGAACTGTTATCGCCAACGGCCAGGATCCCAACGTTGCGAAATTGATCAAGGCCCTGCCGGATACCATTAACTGTCAAAGATTTGGCATTGATGGCGACTTTGATTTCTCGGCTAGGAACCTTCTGCTCGAGGAAGGCTGCTATAGTTTCGATGTTTACCAAGGCTCAAAGCTGCTGGGTAAAACAAAGATTTCTTTACCCGGCAAACATAACGTCTCCAATGCGCTTGCGGTGATAGCTATGGCGATAAATACCGGGCTCGAAGCCGAGCAGGTATTAGCAAATCTGGCCGGATTTTCAGGGATCGACCGCAGATTAATGCTAAAAGCAAAGATAAACGACATTACCGTACTCGATGATTACGCCCATCACCCAACAGAGATCAAGGCCTCGCTGACAGCTATCAGGCAAAAGTACTCGCCGAAAAGACTCTGGTGCGTTTTTCAGCCGCATCAGTACAGCAGAACAAGATTTTTACTTGATGATTTTGCTCAAAGCTTTATGCTGGCCGATATAACTATCGTACCTGACATTTATTTTGTCAGGGATAGTCAACAGTCTAAAGAAATGGTAAATGCCCAAATCCTCGTCAATAGGATAAGGCAGGCTTCCAGCGAAGCTGTATTTATCGACGATTTCAGGGCTATTTGTGACCATCTGGTTGAAAACGCAATGCCCGGCGATCTGGTTGTGACAATGGGCGCAGGTAATATTTGGAAGGTAGCAGATGAATATATTCAGCGGCTTGGATGAAATAGTTCAGGAAAAATACCCACTATCACAATGTACTTGGTACGGGCTTGGAGGCCCTGCGGATTACTTTATTACTCCGCGAACGCTCGACGAACTAAAAGACATTGCAATCAGGTGCAAAGAGCATAATATGCCGATCCGTGTTCTGGGCTTCGGCTCGAATCTTCTGGTAAGCGATGACGGTGTTAAAGGTGCTGTCATCAAGCTCGACGCTGAGCAGTTCAGCGAAACCACCTTCGACGGTACAAAGGTCACAGCCTGGTCAGGCGCCGAACTTGCTAAGCTCGTTCTGGCCAGCGTTGAGAAAGGCCTCGCTGGCCTGGAATCATTGACAGGTATTCCGGGCTCGGTCGGCGGCTCGGTAAAGATGAACGCCGGCGGCAACTTTGGCGACCTCGGCTCAGCAGTCGAAAAAGTTACGCTGATGGACAATACCGGCGCGGTATTCGAAAAGAGCAAACCCGAACTGGTATTCGACTATCGAAGCACAAATATCACGGCACCTTTCATACTCAACGCGACATTCCAGCTGACCGAAGCCGATCCCGAACATATTTTGCGAACGGTCAAAGAAATTTGGATGTACAAAAAAAACAATCAGCCTTTGAATACGAAGAACTCCGGCTGCATCTTTAAAAATCCAAGAGGAATGTCAGCCGGTGCAATGATAGATCGAGCCGGTCTAAAAGGTCTGCAGGTCGGCGGTGCCAAGGTCAGCGATAAACACGCAAACTTCATCGTTGCCGAAAAAGACTGTAAAAGCAAAGATGTATTACGCCTGATCGAATCTGTACAGCAGCGAGTTAAAGAGCACTTTGACGTCGAGCTTGAGATCGAGATCGAGATCTGGCAATAACAACAGGTTTCCATTTTATAATCGGTTTCTGGCGTATGCGCTGAAAAAAAGTCGGAGATTAAAATTGAAAATAGCTATTTTGACAGGCGGGATCAGTACCGAGCGAGATGTCAGTCTGCAAACCGGCAGATGTATCGAACAGGCCCTGCTCAAGGCCGGCTATGAAGTGGTCTTCGCTGATATTAATCCGGACAGCCTTGATATCCTCGACGATACGAGTATCGATATTTTTTTTCCAGCTCTGCATGGAGAGTTCGGCGAGGACGGCAGACTCCAACAGATTCTCGAAGACAAAAATCTTTGCTATGTCGGTTCCGGCCCAAAAGCAAGCGCACTTGCAATGGATAAAGTCGCAGCTAAAGAACACTTCACCACAGCTGGAGCCATAACGCCTTGCTCTGTTCGATATTCAGATCAACTAACTGACGAAAAGCTCGAAGAAGAATTATCTTCACCTGAGAAATATGTAGTCAAACCAATAACACACGGCAGCAGCGTCGGCGTTGAGATAGTAAGCCTGGCAACTGAGGCAATATCGCTTGCGGCTGATTGCAATAAGCAGTACGGCAACTGCATGGTCGAGCAATTCGTTGAAGGCCGAGAGATAACCGTTGGAATACTCAACGGCAAGGCTCTGCCGATAATCGAAGTAATACCCAAAGAAAACTTCTACGACTATCACGCGAAATATATCGCCGACTCGACAGAGTATCTGTTCGATACGATAACCGACAAAGCTTTGATAGAAAAGATCAACCATGACGCGATAGCCTGTTTTGAGTTACTGGGATGTCGCCACTTCGGGCGTATCGATTTTCTGCTGACAGAGGATAACGTCCCGTACGTTCTGGAAATTAATACCATACCCGGCATGACGACACATTCGCTGGTTCCTAAAGCGGCAGCTAAGACAGGATTGTCAATGAGCAAGCTATGCAGCTTGCTTGTTAAAGCCGCGATTGATGATAATAAAGAAAATAGCTTGTATAAAATAACAGAGACCTATGGCCAAACGAAAATCGAAAAAAAGCAAATCTCGCAGGAAGCCTAGTTTACTTGCCCTGAAAGACCGCAGGAAGAAAAAGACTAAAGGCAACCGGCAGAGCCTCAAGACCCTGCTCATGGTGCTCGGCCTTGTTACGCTTGTCGGTGCGGTCTCGGTCATGCTGGTAATACTCGAACAATATGTCGGCGATAAAAAGAACCTCGACGAAAAAACAGCTCTGCTGAAACTTGTCGAGCCGCCTCTCTGGCTAAATGAATCCCTTAAGCGGAAAATTTACTCGGCCGCTATCGCCGGCGACGAGGACCTCAAACTCGATAACGAGGCGGCGGCAAGCGTTCAGCAGAATCTTGCAACCTTTGTACCATGGTTTGAAAATGTAGAAGTCAGGGCAACGAACGAGTCACTGCTGATAGAGGCTTCGTGGCGGACACCGGTTGCGCTTATAGAAGCAGGCTCGAATAAAGTTTACGTCGATGCCAACCTTGTCGTACTCGATTATGTCCCGATGGAGAAACTGCCGATCATCAGCATCACAGGCCTTCGCAGGGCAAGGCCGCCTAAGCCCGCCGTGGTCTGGGAAAAAGATGATCTTGCCGCTGCGATTGAAATTCTCAAGCTGCTGATTGACAGGGATAAGCTTTACGGCCCTGAAAAGCCTTTACTGCTCGAAATCAAAGATATCGATGTAACGAATTTCAATGGCAGAGAAAACCGTAATAAGCCGCATATAATCCTACATGCTACAGATGATACTGAAATTGTATGGGGCGCCGAGGTCGGCAAATCAACTCAATTACTTGAAGTGCCATACAACGAAAAACTGATTCGGCTATACAGTTATTATCATCAGCACCAGACACTGCTCGGAACCGCGCCTAAAATAGTTTTATGCGAGCCTGCCGATTACGTCCCGCAGCCTATCGACGATTTTTAATAGTAACAATTTTTAGGGCCTCGGACAGCTGCATGTATTTATATTCCAGATCAAATTCCTGGCAGAGTTTTTTAAGCTCTTCTAATATCATTTCTGTCAGTTCGTTTTGAAAGTCACTGTTGCCGTCACAGCAGAAAATTCTACAGCCGGCGAAGCGGTAGTTATAGACTCGGCACTTGCCATTTTCGATATAAGGGCAGATGCCGTTTCGCATCGGTTTGATATTTTTGACACCAATATTAGCTTTTAGGTATTCCAGCTCGGGCGGTGTAATATATAAGCGATGGTCGTACTCTGTGAAGTTGCA
Organism: Sedimentisphaerales bacterium; assembly: GCA_028282745.1. Classification (GTDB taxonomy): domain Bacteria; phylum Planctomycetota; class Phycisphaerae; order Sedimentisphaerales; family Anaerobacaceae; genus JANQHJ01. The sequence goes on from JANQHJ010000028.1 coordinate 27,604, forward strand.
GCACTTACCGCACGCCTTACAAAGACCAGCCTTGTCATGGGAAGCTTTTAGCTGGATATTGATAAGGTCGTATAAAGCTTTGACTTTTTCAATCAGTTTGAGCTGAGCCATTTTGCCACCAGTTTTTGCTTTTTCGAATTTTTTCTATCTCTTCGAAGCTGTACAGCCTGCCTCGGTTCAGACCGCCGCAGGTCTCGAGGGCATCGTTCCAGCTTTTAGCGCTTTTAAGATTGCTCGTCCAGAACGGCCAGGTTCGGCACTGGTTTGGTCGGACGTGGTATATTGCGCATTTTTTCTGGCCGCCGATTTTTTCGAGGAATATGCAGTCTTTTGTTACCGGGTGCTCGATAATACTGGTGCGGGTCATTAAGCGCTTCATGTATTTGCGGCGAAGCTCGCCGACTGGCATCTTCAGGTAATCAGCGATCAGTTCGGTCTCTTTGCGCACTACCCAGATATAGCCTTCACCCGGCCCGGAGCAGCACTGGCCACACTCATTGCATTGAAAATGCAAACCGCCTGCATACCATTTTGTATTTGCCACAGAGTTTTTCATATTCACAGCCACAGAAAACACAGAGTTCACAGAGAAAGTAAAAAATTCTAAATCTCCCGCAGGGATTCTTCTAACTAATACCTAAATCCTAACCAAATTCAAAGCACTAAAGCTAAAAGTTTTGGACAGGATAACTTTTCCTGACAGGATAACAGGATTAACAGGATAATACCCCCGCCGTTTCTTACGAAACAAGACGCGGGGGTCTTCGAAAATTGGGTTCGTTTGGGTTCGTTTTTTTGGAGAATCGCCACATAAAGCACAAAAATCAACATAATTGGGTTCGTTTTGCATAAAAAGGTTGCAGTAAAAAGTCTCTTTTTTCCCGCAAGAATACAGGAGACAGAATACAGTACACAGAATATGGAATCCTGATGAATCAGGATAATTGATCTTATTCATGGTTTTCTCTTTGTTTTTGATGAAAAATTGGGTTTTGTTGTGATGTTTGGTATATATATAACATAGAGCATTATTTTTGTCAAGAGAAATTTTTCACACTTTATGAAAAAACTTGTTTCCCTGCGGGATTCCGGTCGGAATGATAAAATGGATATCCGCCCCCAAATAACTCTCAGCTTTTGCAGGTATAACAAATTAATTCCATGAGATAGCTTGTATCATGACCTCTATGAGTTCATTAATCCATACAAAGCAAATACCAAAAAACATGATAGTAGCCAGACATATAAGAAAAACCTTACATCTTTTACCGATGCTTTTGTGCTTTATCCGTTCATACCTAGATACAATTATCCAGAGGGATATTAACCATATAAGTGTACCTAAACTTACAAAAGCAAATTCTTTGTTACTGTTCGGTTCCAACTTTCCGAAGATCAACATCAAACCAACAGGAAAGATCAGCCAGGCAATAAGCATTGGCCAGAAATAAATCCTAAATCCATCTGTCTTTACAATTTTTCGTAACATATAACCTCCGCAAGCCTAACTAACCTTCGCCCTTTAGACACCTAAGGTATCATCAACAATAATATAACAAAAAAATAGATTTCTCCATTTCGCTTCGCTTCAGTCGAAATGACATGTTCGAGAGCAAGATTGCCACGGTCCAATGTTTCACTTCGTGAAACAAGACATGGGCCTTGCAATGACATTTTTATATTACCATTTTAGTACAGCGCCGGTATCGGCACTGGTTGCCATTGAAGCATACTTGGCAAGGTAGCCTTTTGTAATTCTCGGGGTTGGGGTTTTAAAATCCTTTTTGCGCTGAGCTAATTCTTCGTCAGTCAACTTCACATCGAGTTTATTGTTGGGGATGTCGATCTCAATTATATCGCCATCTTTCAATAAACCGATTGGGCCTCCGACGGCAGCTTCTGGGCTGATATGGCCTATACAGGCGCCACGAGTACCGCCGCTGAACCGGCCGTCCGTTATGAGGGCGACGGATTCGCCTAAGCCGGCTCCCATTATGTAGCTTGTCGGGCTGAGCATTTCCTGCATGCCGGGGCCGCCCTTTGGGCCCTCGAAGCGGATGACGACGACGTCACCGGCTTTGACCTTACCGGCGAGGATACCGTCGCAGGCCTGCTCCTGGCTGTCGAAGATGACGGCCGGGCCGCTATGTGTCAGCATAGGTTCGGCGACGCCGGCGCTTTTGACAACCGCACCGTTGGGGGCGAGGTTGCCGCGAAGGATGGCAAGGCCGCCGGTTTCAGAGTAAGCATTGTCGAGCGGTCTGATACACTGGGTATCTTTGATAACAGCCTCTGCGATATTTTCGCCGAGCGTTTTGCCGGTTACCGTTATGCAGTCGGGGTTAATAAGACCGGGGACTTTGGATATTTCTTTTAGTATCGCGCTTATACCGCCAGCGTTGTCGATGTCTTCGATGTGATAGTCGCTAGACGGTGAGACTTTACATATATTTGGACACTTATGGCTGACCTCGTTTATCCGTTCGAGGCCGTAGCCGATGCCGGCTTCGTTGGCCAGGGCGATGGTGTGCAGGACAGTATTAGTCGAGCCACCCATGGCGACGTCCAGCGCGAACGCATTATCCATGGATTCCGGCTTGATGATGTCCAGGGGTTTTATTTGTTTTTCTACGAGATCGACTATCCGCGAGCCGGCTTTTTTATAAAGTTCCTGACGTTTGGGATCGATGGCAAGGATAGTACCGTTGCCCGGCAGTGCCATGCCGATAGCTTCGCAGAGGCAGTTCATCGAATTGGCGGTGAACATACCGGAGCAGCTGCCCTGGGTGGGACAGCCGGTACATTCGAGCTCTTTTAATTGCTGCTCGCTAATTTTGCCGGCGTTGTATTCGGCGACGCCTTCGAATATGCTGATTAGGTCAACGGTTCGGCCGTCTTTTGTTTTGCCAGCTGCCATTGGTCCGCCTGATACGAAGATGCTCGGGACGTTTACCCGGGCAGAGCCCATTAGCATGCCGGGGACGATCTTGTCGCAGTTGGGGATGCAGACCATGCCGTCGAAGGAATGCGCGTTTATCATGGCTTCGACAGCATCGGCGATTATCTCACGAGAAGCGAGAGAGTATTTCATGCCGGCGTGGCCCATAGCGATACCATCGCAAATGGCTATGGTGTTGAACTCGAAGGGTACACCGCCGGCAGCGCGGACGGCGTCTTTGACGACTTCGGCAACCTTATTGAGGTGGACGTGGCCAGGCACGACTTCGCAAAAGCTGTTGGCGATCGCGATGAAGGGCTTGTTGACATCTTCGTTCTTCAGGCCGCACGCGTGGAGCAGGCCACGATGCGGGGCTCTCTGGAAACCTTTTTTGATCTTGTCACTTCTCATAAAACAACCTTTTTTAATATCGAAATTATAACCTTAGCGAAGCTGATATTCTAACCGCGGGGGCGGGGCAAATAAAGAAAAATAACTTTGTGATATGCGGGCTCAGCAGTATAATTACGCTGAAATTGCACAATATTTGAAATTAGGAGATTGCCCTTATGCTATGCAAAAAGGTTCTAATGCCTGTAGTATTTATAGTTTGCTGTTCGATGCTGATGATGTGCGGCTGTGATGAAAAAAAGGCGAAACCGCTGAAAACGAAGGGAGGCGTTTTTCTGACAGTGGATTTTCAGCAGGGGCAGGCTCTGAAATATAAGATTATTTCGGATAGAAAAGTTACTACCGATTGGAAGCCGGGCGATACCAGGAAAAGCTCTAAGCAGAAAAATGATGGGTATCTCGAAATGGTGGTGGCCTATGAGCCGGTTAGCGTGGATGAGTATGGGCTCAGTAAGATCAAAGTGACGTTTGAGTCGGTGAAGGTTAAAATCACCGGCGGTAAAAGGCCGAGGACAAAGGGCGCCGCCGAGACTCTCAAGGGTAAGTCTTTTACCATGACCGTCGGGCCTGACGGCAAGATCCATGACAGGTCGGAATTAAGGCCGCTGATGGTCAAGACATCAAAAGCTGCATATCGCGGAACTACTAAGGACCCGGATCTTCTCGACGATGTTATCGTTACACAGTGGTATTTGTGGGATGCAGTGTCGAGTATTGAAGACCCGATCAAAGGACTGAAAGTTAAGCAGTCTTGGCAGAGCCAGCTTGCAATACCTTCGACAATGTTATTGAGACAAGGCAGGGATGTCACTTACAGCCTGGACGAAGTTCGTCAAGGCGAAGACGGGCAGATCGCCGTCATCGGCAGTAAGTATTCTCTGTCAAAAAATAAATCGAAAGTACCGCTGCCTTACGAGGGCAGTTTCAGGCTGTCGGGGACTTTCGGCTTTTTTATGTCGATGCTGAAAGGGCTGAAAGTGACCGAGCTGGATGGGACAGGCGAGCAGCTGTATGATATTGATAGCGGTTTGATAATCAAAGATGAGCAAAACTATACGGCAACGGTTAAAGCAAACGCCAAGCCGTTCCCGGATACCGATCCTGTGATAACAATAGAGCAAAAGCTATCAATGACACGCATTGTTGAATAGCTGTATAACTGAAAGGTGACCATCTTGCAGTTGGATAATATATGGGCTCCGTGGCGAATCAAGTATATCCAGGAGCTTTCACAGCCGAGTGAGTGTTTTATATGTGATTACATTAAGACGCCCGAGGACGACGAAGAAAATCTCGTACTCTGGCGGACGGAGAAGTCGGTAGTTACTTTTAACCGGTTCCCATATAACAATGGGCATCTGCTGATCGCGCCGCTACGGCACATCCCTGACCTCAACGAAGCTACCGATAATGAGATGCTCGATATGATAAAGCTGGTGCGTGAAACTCAAAAAGCTCTCACCGAGGCAATCAATCCGCACGGTTTTAATGTCGGGCTGAACTTTGGTCGATGCGCCGGGGCCGGGCTGCCGGGGCATATGCATATTCATGTCGTGCCTCGCTGGGACGGTGATACGAATTTTATGAGCGTGTGCAGCGAGACTAAAGTCATCAGCCAGTCACTGACAGAACTATATGCTCTGCTAACAGACATCAGTAGAAAACAAAACCTGCCCGGACTATAATATGACCGATCATATTCCAGCCTGTTCCGTTACTGAAAAAAACACCAGAGGGCGGAAGTTCGCCGATAAGGCTCATCCGTACCGCAGTGATTTCGACCGTGACCGTGATCGCATAATCCACAGCGAGGCGTTTCGTCGGCTGGAAGGTAAAACGCAGGTATTTACGCCGGGTGTTAATGATAATTTCAGGAATCGACTGACGCACAGTATCGAAGTGGCGCAGATAGGCAGGACGATAGCTCGCAATCTTAACCTCAACGAAACTTTGACCGAAGCTATTTGTCTGGCGCATGACCTGGGACATCCACCATTCGGGCACGCGGGTGAAAAAATCCTAAACGAAATAATGGCTGAGCATGGCGGATTCGAGCATAATAAACAAACGCTGCATATAGTCGAATTCCTCGAACATCCATATCCTGATTTTATGGGATTGAATTTGTTATATGAAACACGGCTGGGCTTGGCCAAGCATCGCAGCACTTATGACGAGCCGACCGATACAACTTTTAAAGAAAAGAACTGTTCGCTTGAGGGCCAGGTAGCTGACATTGCGGATCGCATTGCTTATAACTGTCATGATCTCGAAGACGGGCTGCGGGCTCGTGTTATCGAATCGAAACAGCTGATGGAAATCGAAATTTTCGTAAAGGCAAGACAGGAGATCAATGCTGAAAATATAAGCGACCATACTATCCGTCGTGCACGAACGGCAAAAGCGATTATCAATAAATTAGTCTGTGACTGCATTGAAGTAAGTAAACAAAATATTGCCGAGCGAAATATTATCAGCCCGGAAGATATTTATAATACAAGTGAAAATCTAATTATCATTTCAAAGGACAATGATAAGCAGCTTGGACAGTTAGAGAAATTTTTGCTGAAGAATTTCTATCTGCACGATTCGGTTGTGGCGGATGAGAAGATACGAGGCTGGCTCGGTGTGTTATTCGAGAAGCTCTGCGAGAAGCCGGAATTGATGCCGAGCTATTTCAGAAATCTGTCAGAGCACCAATCAATGGCTCGCTGTGTATGCGATTATATAGCGGGTATGACAGATAGGTACTGTATTGAAAAATCCAATAATATTATCTGAATACTTGACATAATACCGCCGATGGTATATACTGTAATATATACCATTAAGGAAACAGTTATGAACACCGCAAAAATATTTTTAAACGGTCGCAGCCAAGCTGTAAGACTGCCAAAAGACTGTCGTTTTGATGAAAATGAGGTCATGGTTGCGAAATTCGACGGAATGGTTATCCTGTATCCCAAAGAAAAGGGCTGGGATTTGCTCCATAAAGCTATTGGGCGTTTTACAGATGATTATATGAAAAATCGAAATCAACCTGAAAAAGCCGATCAAAGGAAAGACTTTTGATATCTCATATTCTTGACACGAATATCTGTATCGAGTTGATACGCGGTAAAAGCGATAAAATCCTTAACCGCTTAACAAAATATGAAGTAGGCCAAATCGGAATTTCCTCGATCACTCTTGCAGAGCTTGAGTTCGGCGTTTATAAGAGCAAACGTCCCGCAGACAATAAACTTATTCTTATTGAATTTTGCTCACCACTCGAGATACTTGCTTTTGATGAAAACGCAGCTAGTGTATATGGTAAAATCCGGGCACAGCTGGAAAAAAAAGGGAAACAAATTGGCCCACTTGACACTTTAATCGCCGCCCATGCACTTTCAATTAATGCGGTTCTGGTAACTAATAATGTGCGAGAATTTAAAAGAGTAAGAGGTTTGAAAATTGACAACTGGACATAAACTGTTAACCTCTTGCGTTATGAAACGTATGCTGACATCATGTTTTGGATTGGGGCTTCTGCCTTGGTGCCCGGGCACGTGGGGCTCGCTGCCGCCGGTTTTATTGTTCTTTTTGCTGGCAAGTCTGGGGATGCCTTATATATGGATATCTATTGTAATGGGTATCTGGGCCCTGGCGGGGTCGATTATATGTGTGAGCTTCTCACCAGATGTGATCAATATGACTGGTAAAAAGGATCCGGGTGAGATAGTAATTGATGAGCTGGCAGGTCAGTCGGTAACGTTTATACCGGTCTTTCTACTAACAGAAATCAATGTATGTTTAGTGACGGCCATGGGATTTATATTTTTCAGGATTTTTGACATTGCCAAGCCGTTCCCCATAAAAAAAGCCGAACAACTGCCCAAGGGCTGGGGTATATTGGCCGATGATTTATTGGCTGGCGTGTTCGCAAGCGTGTTTGTGTTTTTTATCTCGTTTTTCTGGAACCATATTAATTCAGCACAAAATGTGTATTAGCCACAGAGGGCATTCTCCTTCGCCTTCACCTACGTCAAGACTACGGTGGACAGGAAGGCTTCGGAGGACAGGCAGAGAAAAAGTAATTTTGGTAAAACAATTAAATGGCGAAAAAATACTCCGTTGAAATCATAGAGAAGTTAGCAAATCGCTTCGCCCAGGCTAAGCTTTACCGTCCTATGCATATCAGCAGATACGAGCCGGGGACGGAGCTTTCTTATGAAGTGATACCAGTCGAGAGTAAAACAGCAGCAACGGTAAAAGTTCTGATAGACAAATTCATCGGCGGCGGCTACGCGGGGCAGGTTTACAAAGTCAAAATTCTCGAAAACGACGGTGATGTGCAGGGCTTAGAAGTCGGCAGCACAAAAGCACTGAAAATTCTTATCCCGCCGAGTGGTTTCGCGAGAATATTTCGTAACGCTCTTTACTGGATAGGTTTTCAGGCACCGTTCCAGCAGCAGGTAAATCCAACGGCGGCTCGTGCGGGAG
>JANQHJ010000054.1 GCA_028282745.1 Sedimentisphaerales bacterium
GAAGCCTTAGCGGAATTAGCAAAAAAGAGAAAATCAGCTGAATAAAATACGGAGTTGTAAGGAATGAAAAAACATAAAATAATCGAATTGTTGACTTTAATAACTGGGATTCTGTTTTGTATAATGGGCTCTATGAGCATAGCCTGTGACTGTAATCCGCCCTGTGGCTCCTGCAGAACCTGTGTTAATGGAAATTGCGTGTGCCTGAAGGACTGCTGCCAGAACTCGCACTGCGGCACATGCTATAAGTGTGTCGGCTGCAAATGCAAACCCAAATGCAATCCGTTTGCTTGTGAGTATTGCGGCGAAGATGGGCAATGCTACAGTTACTGTGATCCCTGCGATTGCGAGGAATGTAACGGTGAGGGGTGGTGCGCAGTATGTGGTGATGACCCGAACTTAGCCTGCTGTGATGGTGATTGTTATCCCTGGAGGTGCAAGTCGTGTGTCGATGGTAATATAGTTGATGACTGCAATGCCGCTTTATGTCAAACCTGCGACCCCAATATCGGCTGTGTAGTATGCGGTGGTGATCCGAATTTATTTTGTTGCGAAGGTGAATGTGTTCCAGAATGCAATAACTATAACGGACATAATGACTGGTGCACTATTGATGGTAATTTCTGTGTAGGGGAATATCTTCCTCATTTGACCTGGATAGTAGAACCCCCGGATGGCTGTGAGGTATATCCTAATAAAATTATTACCTGTAGTGCCCATGCGAGTGACAAGGATTGCAAGAGGTGTCAAGGAAGTGGTTATAAATTAGTTGGCGACGATGTTAATGCAATCTGGTCAGATGATACCCTCCGCCCGGTTAACGAAGCATTTCCTGGAGGTAATACCGGCTTGTCTGTACAATGGAGATCGCCGATAGTTTGTGGTCTGAATGATGTTAATGTGATAATTACCGCCAGTTTTTACAATGATCCCGGGAATAAATATAACGAGTCGGATTCAAATAGCGTAACGGTTATTGTTAAGTCTGATAAATCAATGGGTGAGGAAGTTATTGTAACAGGGTCATTTAGCAGAGAAGATGAGTGCAACAACACTCTTACGTTAATAGCTCTTGGTAATGCTTACTGTCTTTTATATAATGGCCAATTAGTAGGCAATTGTCCTTACAATAATGGAGGCAATTATATCAGGTATTGGATGACAGCAGATAAGATGAGATTCTGGGGCACTTACTTTAAAAGTGAAGACAACACGAACGACGGTAGCATAGATGATGAAGGTACGATAAACAAATACGACTCTGTTGAGCGAGTTTATGATTGTATTTACAACTTAATGCAATATGTCTGCATTGAACATCCAACTGAAAAAGGAGGGGATGATGGAACGGGAAGTAATTGTGAGGTTCTCTTATGTCAGTAATATAAATTAGGAGTATAATTATGAAGACAAAAGTGGAAAAATATAATGTTATTACAGCTATAATTTTAACAACTTTGTTATGTTTCATATTATTGGGATTATCAAAAGGAAAATCCTTTATCGAAACAAATGAAGTTAGCTTAAAAGGAAGTGCTAAAGGTGGTATTTTAGTTCTCATTGATGTTTTTGGGAAAAATTGCAGATATGTTTCGATAAAAACAGAAAAAGGAGAATCAGCTGAACTCATTGCGATGCGTTTGGCAAATATTATAAATGACTCTAATCCGTTTGAATGGGTTGGAGATTCTGAGGATATTATAGCTAAAGAGGGCACATTGACTTTATGGGGTAAAAAGGGTTCTTATGCTTTCGGAGGTACGGAAAAAGGTTTAGGTATACCTGAACCACCAACATCACTAAGCAGCACATATGATGCGAATAATCATCGGGCAATCCTTAATTGGAACAATCCAGCAAGTGACTTTGATGAGATATCTGTGTTTATAAGTGGATATCCAGAATTTTCATGGAATATAATTTTCGGGACAGATGAGCAATATGTTCATAAATTTAAACAACAAAAATTTAAATCTGCTGATTTTCGTGTGATCGGTTTTAAAAATGGGGTACCATCCAGCCCTGCTGCGATTCATCTTACAGGTAATACACAGCAGGAACTTTTTGGTATTCCATTTACAGATGGTGTTGCGCCCAACTGGAAGGCTTGGTCGCTAAACGCGAGGCCTAATAAAGAATTTACCAAATCACACATCAATGAGAAGCTGACTGCTGGAAAAAACAGACGCTTTAATCCCATCAAAGAAGCATCACAAAAGCCTTTTAAGCAAGTGCTGAATACTCCTGCTGGGGGTGGCACAGTTGGTATTTACAGGAAATTCCTTGGTTTGACAGCAGGTAATACTTATAGGCTTTCGGCACGTCTTAGTACTTTAGGCATGGACCCAGACGATAAAGACTGGGCATTCTCTTTACATGCGGCACCTGATAAACCAGATAAAAAGGAATTATCTTCAAATCAAATGGCGGGTTTAACTGCCTTGCCGAATGATCAAATAGGCCCACAGGCTGGCAGGTTAAAAACACTCGATCATCAGGAACTAACTAAAGGGCAGTATAAGGAATATTCGTCAAACATAACTCTTCCAGCGGATTCGAACTCAATAACTGTTTGGCTTAGATTGAATAGCACAAGTGCTGCTGAGGTTGGTTTTGACTGGATTAAATTAGAAGACTTAGGTAACAATTAAAGAAAGCAATATCGTTAACGACTGCAATGCCGCTGAATGCGCGACGCTGATAATAATAAAATGATCAAGGAAATCTCATATAAATTCAACGCCCAGTGGGGTCAGCCAAATACCTCACAAACAGCAGAAAATAAACAACATTCTTGCGGCAGAGCTAAAACTCCACCTATACCCCGCAACTACAAACACCAACAAAAATAATAAAGTTAGCAATTAATTAACTACTTATCAGTCTAATTGCTATTGTGAAGACATTTCTTTTTTCTTTGATATACTTTCGTTCGAAATTTGTGCCGACTACCTCACCTTCATTCGCCCCGGCGGCTGGTACGAATTCAATCTCTTCTAACTGGTCAGCTTTGGCTGCGATGACTTCTTTGACCTGCTCGAAATAATCCTTATGGTCGGTCGCTATCTTTACAATCCCGCCGGGCTTTAAAGTCCTAAGTATATGCTCGAAGTTTGCGTGGTTCACAAAACGTCTCTTATTGTGTCGTTTCTTCGGCCACGGGTCAGGATAGTAAATATGCCAGCAATCGACACTTGCTTCTGGAATAAAACGCGCCAAAAAATCCGTCGCGTCAGTCCGCATCATTTTAACGTTTTTGATCCCCCAGCGCCCCATCCTATCGACCGCATGACGATAGTATTTACGGGCCCACTCTATCCCGAGAAAATTCACGTCCGGCTGGGCCTGTGCTTGACTTACCAAAAATGTTCCCTTACCGCTGCCGACCTCGATATGTACCGGGCCCGAGCGTCCGAAAATCTGCTCGAAGTCAACCGGTTCACTCAGATATTTCGCGTCCAACACGATACCAGGATATTCTTTCAATAGTCGCACTTTTAGCTATCGCCCCTGAATAAACTCATAAAACAGCATTCAGCTGGCAACAATAATAAAAAACGATAAAATAGGCAACCGCTTTGCGATTTTATATTGTTAAAGCAAGCTTCGATTGGTTCCGATATGTACCACTGAACTGAATTTCGGCCGTTACGTATTAATTATAGGAATATAAAGGTGCTAAAGATGCACAAATAATGGCCAGCAGTGATGGGAGCTGACGATGATACGGCAATTGGTCAAAACGAGACGCAAACGAGTGCTTATCGATATAAGTACCCAGCGTGATCTTTTTCTTGGCCACGGCTCTGCCTGTATTCGCAACCATCGTCGCGTTTTAATGAATCTTCGCCGGCTTATGGCATGGTCACGCCGTCACCACATACCGGTGATCTCGACCTGCCAGGTATATCCAAACAATAACGGCGCCAGCGCAATGGACCACTGCCTTGACGGTACAGACGGCCAGCGCAAGC
>JANQHJ010000057.1 GCA_028282745.1 Sedimentisphaerales bacterium
AATTTCATATCCGGGCATTGCTGTCTGACCTGCTCGATGCAATCTCGAAAGTGGCCAGCCCCGGCATCGTCAAGATCATCCCTGTCAACGCTGGTCAGCACAAGATATTTCAGACGCATCTCTTTAGCCATCTTTGCAATGCGATCTGGCTCATTGGTATCGGGTGGTAAGGGCTTACCCTTAGCAACTGAGCAGAAGCTGCAATTTCTCGTACAGACGTTACCCAGAATAAGAACCGTCGCAGTGCCCCTGTTCCAGCATTGGCCACGATTAGGGCAGTTGGCATTGGTGCAAATAGTCTCTATCCCAAGTCCCTGAAGGATGTCTTTGGTCTGTTCATACTCTTGGCTTGCTGGCAAGGGCCTTTTAAGCCATTCGGGCAGCCTTCTTTTGCCTGATTTTATTTGTTGTTTATTATCCAAAATGCTTCTCTATTATTCTGCTAATAGTTTTTTTGACTTCGAGCATGGGCAATTCTTTGCCCAACTGCTCTTTTGTGTTTGTCACCACAACACCATCAATTCCGCAAGGCACCATATAGCTAAATATTGAAAGATCATTATTTATGTTGATAGCCATGCCGTGATAGCTGATGCCTTTCGATACCCGCACACCTATAGAAGCTATTTTTTTATCATTTATCCATAAGCCGGGAAATTCCTTTTTTTGTCGGGAATCAATGTCAAATTCACTTAAAAACTCAATGCCGATCTGCTCGAGCATTCTTACGTATTCGGTTATACCAAGGTTCAACTTATTGGTATTGATGATGGGATAAAAAACAATTTGTCCATGATTATGGGCAGTCACTCCACCGCCTCTGCGGACATTGACCACATCAATCCCCTTACCTTTTAATTCATCTTCACTTAGTAAAAGTTTATTAGCACTTTGACGAGCCCCTAATGTTATGACCGGGTTATGTTCGACTATTAAAACAGTGTCGGGGATTTCATCGAGCCGCCTGCTTTCCTTTAGCTCATACTGCTGTTGTAAAATATCAAGATAATCGGCTAATCCACAGTCTATGATATGAAGTGTCTTTTGTTGAGTTGGCATTATGTTTACCTCTTAGGCTGTGGCGGAACATGAAGACTTATTCCGAGTGCATCTTCCCAGGCTTCTTTGAGCACCTCCGATACTGTTGGATGGGCAAAACTGATTTCTTCAATGTTCTTAGTGCTTCCTAATAAAGCGGTTGCTGCTGCTATCATTTCTGTTGCCGAGGCGCCGACGATAGTAACGCCAACAATTTTATTGTCTGCTTTGTTTTTAATAACACGCACTTCACCAGCTATTTCATTATGGGCAAGGCTACGCCCGTTCGCTCTAAATGCGGCTTTGCCAATAGTTATTTCAAGATCAGCTTCTGCGCATCTTTTCTCATTCATACCAACCGACGCGACTTCCGGGAAGCTGTAAACCGCTCTTGGAATCATTGCATAATTCTGCATACTCGCATTACCGCCGATGGCATTTTCCGCTGCGACATTAGCTTCGGCAAAGGCTCCATGGGCCAGATACGTAGTTCCAACTACATCACCTATCGCATAAATGCCTGATACGTTAGTTTCCATTTTTTCATTAACTTTTATAACAGCCCCATCCATTTCAAGCCCAAGAGCTTCTACAGTTTCTTTGTCACACACTCCACGACGCCCGACAGCTACGAGTACTTTTTCTGCGTCTATAATCTGGCCTGACTCGAGTGTTACTGTAGCTTTATTTTCTGCGGCCTGAATGTCCGTTACTTTTTGGCTTACCATTGATTCGATGCCGAGCTTTTTAAATTCACGAGCCATCAATTTACCAACCCATTGATCCTCGTTCGGCAGTAATTGATCCAGGGCTTCTATAATTGTAACTCTTGCCCCGACCGCAGAATATACGCAAGCCATTTCACAGCCAATGACACCTCCTCCAACTATGACAAGTGACTCCGGGATATCTTCCAACGATAAAACTTCTTTGCTGCTGATAATCATTTTACCATCAAACGCAAATGCAGGTATTTCAGTTGGTACGGAACCGGTAGCGATTATGATCTTTGATGTTTCAAGTTCGGTCTTGCCATCTGCTGATTCGACTATCACTTTATCAACTGAAACTGCTACGCCTTTACCCTGGAAAATATTAATATTATTGCTCTTTAGCAATCCAGTCAGACCTTTCTTGAACCCATCTACAATTTTATCTTTCCTGGCCTGGATGTTCTGCCAGTTGAATTTTACATCAGAAATTTCCACTCCCAGGGCAGATGCTTTTTTAGACATTTCAAGGACGTGTGCTGAGCCAAGCAGCGCCTTTGAAGGGATGCATCCTCGATTCAGACAAGTGCCACCGATAGCATCTTTCTCAACAAGAGTTACCTTCGCCCCTTTTTGAGAGCATCGGATGGCAGCCGAATAACCGCCCGGCCCACTACCTATCACTATCACATCGAATCTTTCTGCCATCTTATTACCTCTATTTCTTAATGGATGTCTGTTGAGAAGTAAAAAACTGCCTTCCGCCGTGATCCAACTCAAGGATCAATCCCTTCTCTGGGTCGATGCCGACACAAGTACCGGTGAATTCTTTGCCGTTAAATATTACGGCGATCCTGTGATTCAACTGTGTGCTAAGCTCCTGCCAAGCTTGAATGACCGCAGCCGGATTCTCTCTTGCTTCGATCAACCAGTCTTCCAATGAGCCGAAAAGTCTTTTTATAATTGTAGTTCTATCGCGTAGGCCTTTTCTTTTCATGTCAAGGCTTATCGCTGTTGAACTAAGATCATCAGCGAATTTCTTCTGGTGACAATTAATACCGATGCCGATGATAAATGCAGCCCCTGCTTTTGTCTGTTTAGATTCAACCAGAATGCCGCCAACTTTTTTGCCGTCGAGCAATATATCATTGGGCCATTTTATCTTCGCTGGTTCGCCGATAGTATCAGCTACAGCTACCGCGACTGTAAGCGACAGCAGTTCAGAGCTTATAGACTCGTCAGTCAGTACCACAGAGCATAAAACGCTTTTGCCTTTATCGCTTAGCCATCTGTTGCCGCCTCTGCCTTTGCCTGATAGTTGCTCTTCTGCTAAGATGACAAGCCCATCATTATCGGGATTGTTGGCGTATTCCGAGGCGATGTCGTTCGTACTCGATACGGAACCAAAGACTATAACATCTGAGCCGATACGATTTGTTTTTAAACCGGCTTTTATTTTATCGGGATCGAGAAGATCTTTCGCTGTCATTGTTCAATAATTACCTATCCAAGCCGATATCAACAGCCGTTGCCGAATGTGTGATAGCCCCGATAGCTATACGATCGATACCGCATTGAGCAATAGCGGAAACATTATGCAGGGTGACATTTCCAGATGCTTCCAATAGCGGCTTTTTCTTTTTGCCGCACATCTTATTTCTCATTTCGACCGCATGATTGAGCTGCCACTGCCCCATGTTGTCGAGCAGTACGATATCAATACCCGGTATCTTTAATACGTAGTTTAGTTGGTCATCAACATGGTCAACCTCCACCGCGATGAACCTGGCATGTGCTATTTCTTTGGCATCTTTGATGATCTGCTTTAGCTTGGGATAAAAATTACGCCCCAGCTGTGCAAGATGGTTATCCTTTATCAAAACAGCATCATAAAGCCCGAGCCTGTGGTTATGCCCGCCCCCACAGCGAACAGCGTATTTTTCAAGCAGCCTCCAGCCGGGTGTTGTTTTTCGGGTATCATATATTTTTGCTTTTGTACCTTTGACGGCTTGTACGTATTTCTTAGTCGTTGTAGCTATTCCGCACAGCCTTTGAAGAAAGTTAAGCAAAACACGCTCTGCGCTTAGCATTGGCTGAAGCGGCCCTTCGATAGTTCCGAGGCGGTTGCTGACATGTGCAGGCTGGCCGTCTTTGATATGTATTTTTAACTTCAGGTCGGCATCGTACATTTTCAGCACTTCAGCCGCAAGCTCCATCCCGCATACGACTATCTCTTCACGTGAGACGATATCCGCCTTGGCTTTTGCACTTCTTTTGAACAGCAGGCTGCTGGTAATATCTTCGGCGCCGAGGTCTTCCTCAATCGCCATTTTTATCAGAGATCTTACTTTGTTCATGTTAAGCTTTGCCATATATTTTCCTAAATAAAACTCAACCACATAATGCACAAAAGTCACAAAAAATCACATATTATTTTGGATGTATTTCCTTTTTAATTGTCTCCATGTTATTAGTCATCAATATTTTGTGTTTTATGTGCTTTTTGTGGCTATCAGCCTCATTTCCTTTTGCGTCTTTTTACGGTTTTGACAGAATCTTTCTTTATTTTACTGGCTGTGACCAGTTCGGGCAAATCCTTTAATTCTTTTAGTTGGTCACGAAGCATTGCTGCCCGTTCGAAGTCCAAAGCCTCCGCTGCCTCGAACATTTCCTGTTCGATCTGGCTGGCGAGTTCGATCTTATCGAACTGTTCCTCTTCGTATCTGACAGCTTTTCGAGCTGTTTGGCGAGCTTTTACCTGCTCAGCCAAGCTGTGACGGATCTCTTTCTTAATGGTCTCAGGCTCGATCCCATGATCTTTATTGTACTGTAACTGGATCTTACGGCGTCTCTCGGTCTCGTCAATTGCTCTTTTCATCGAGTTCGTAATTTTATCCGCATATAAGAATACTGTCGCATCCACATTTCGAGCTGTTCTGCCGATTGTTTGTATAAGCGAGGTCTCGCTACGTAAAAAGCCTTCTTTATCCGCGTCCATAATAGCTACAAGAGAGACTTCAGGCAAATCCAAGCCTTCTCGCAATAAGTTGACCCCTACCAATACATCGAAGTTGCCAAGTCGTAAGTCTCGGAGTATCTCGATTCGTTCCAGCGTATCTATTTCACTGTGCAGGTATTTACACCTGAATCCCTTCTTTGATATATATTCTGATAAATCCTCAGACATGCGTTTTGTCAGAGTAGTGACAAGTACCCGCTGCTTTGCTTTGACACGGTTTTCGATTTCACTGATCAGATGCAGTACCTGCTGACTTGCGGGATGAACAAATATCGGCGGGTCCACAAGGCCGGTGGGGCGGATGACCTGCTCGACGACTTCTCCGTCGCACTTTTCCATCTCAAAAGGCCCCGGCGTGGCTGAAACGAATACCACATTCTTCCAATTCTGCTGAAACTCATCAAATTGCAATGGCCTGTTATCCAAAGCAGATGGCAACCTGAATCCGTGTTCAATAAGAACAGACTTGCGGCTCTTATCGCCGGCCCACATTGCTTTTATCTGCGGCAGGGT
>JANQHJ010000062.1 GCA_028282745.1 Sedimentisphaerales bacterium
CCGCGCCCTTTCCTGCTCGGACTTTCCTCAGCTGCGATGCTCGCAGCCGCGACCGCCCAACCCACTCTTTTAATTGTCAATGAACACAGAGCCCCTAGAAATCTGAAGTTCTTAAAGATTATACCAAATATTTCGACTAATTGCCGACTGAAATTTGATTAAATGCTACTCGAAATTTCGATGTGCTTTTTGAAGTTCTTATCGTCAGTTTCGGGGAAATCACGGCGGAAATGCACACCACGGCTCTCTTTTCGCTTCTGAGCGGTCTGGGTCATTAGCAGAGATGTGGTCAGCATGTTCTGGCACTGCCAGCCGGCGGGGGCGTCGAATGTCTTGTCCATTACGTATCGCTGCCAGAAGCGGATTATTTCCTGGGCCTCTGATAGTTGTCTTTCGGTACGGGTTATGCCGACGTTTCGCCACATTAGAGCGCGAAGGCTGTTATAGACATCTGCGGTGTCAAGGCGAGTTCTGTCAGAAACCGGTATCTCATATTTAATAGAAGTCTGTCTTGGTTTGGCGTCCTTGCGTTCACAGATATCCTGGGCGGCGATGGTTCCAAAAACAAGGCCTTCCAGTAATGAATTACTTCCGAGTCGGTTCGCACCGTGCAGGCCGGTCGAGGCAACTTCACCGCAGGCATAAAGGTGCGGAATGCTGGTTCGGCCAAGCTCATCTGTTTTTACTCCACCGACCATATAGTGGGCACTGGGTCTGACAGGGATCAGATCTTTGCTTATGTCGATATCAAAGCTTTCGCAAAGCTCGTTGATGAGCGGGAAGCGCTCTGCAAAATGTTTCTTATCAAAATGACGCACATCAAGATAGACATGAGTCGCTTCGGTCTTTAGCATATGTGCAAGGATGGCTCTGCTGACAACATCGCGCGGGGCAAGCTCGCCGGCTTCATCGTAGTCGGGCATGAAACGATAGCCCCGGCCGTCAACAAGTATTGCTCCCTCGCCGCGAAGGGTTTCGGTTACCAAGGCACGTGAAGCGCCGGCGATGTAAAGCGTTGTTGGATGGAACTGCATGAATTCCAGGTCGCGCAAGACAGCCCCTGCTCGCCAAGTCATTGCCAGGCCGTCAGCGGTAGCGACGGCTGGGTTCGTTGTCTCACGATATAAACTGCCCGCACCGCCGGTGGCGAGGATGGTGTTGGCAGCCCAGATTATTTGGGAGCTGTTACCGTTCTTACCGATAAGGCCGACGCATTTGCCGTCGGCGTCGGTGAGCAAATCGACGGTATAAAAGTTTTCCATTATTTTAATATTGGATATGCTTTTGACTCTTCGGATCAGGCCTTGGGCAATCATTCTGCCAGTCTCGTCGCCGTGGGCGTGTGCGACACGAGAGTGGCTGTGTCCACCTTCAAGAGTGGTAGCAATCCGGCCTTTTTCTTTATCGAATTCGACGCCCCATTCGAGCAGCTGTCTTACGAGTTCAGGGCCGTTGCGGACTACGAGCTCAACTATCTTTTCATCGCAAAGGCCGTTGCCGGTCTTGAGAGTGTCGGATATGTGTGATTCAAATGAATCGGCTTTTCCAAGGACAGAGGCGATACCACCCTGGGCCTCCCATGTATTGCTGTCCTCGAGGCCTTCTTTGCAAACCAGTAAAACCTTTTGATGCTTAGCTGCTTCAATGGCTGCTCGCAGGCCGGCGATACCGGCGCCGATTACAAGGCAATCAGTGAACCGCTGCGAGACCGAATCGGAATCAACATTGATAAGATACTGACGCTTCTTTGATGCCATTTACTATTTTCCTAAATCAATTAGAAAGAGATGTGAATATTCTATACTTTTAGGGCCCGGCTGGCAATGATTCGAAAGAATTGAAAAATGTTTTGCAAAACGGCTGTTAAACAGAGATTATAAAACCTATGGGCGATATTGAGCACAATAAGTACTCCACAGAACGGCTGCGGATGGTCAATTATGACCTTAAGGGCAGGGGAATAGCCGATGTCAGGGTGCTGGACGTGATGAGTGAATTGCCGAGGGAGATGTTCGTCGAACAGCAGTACAAATCCCGGGCGTACAGTGACGGGCCGTTGCCGATACAGTGCAATCAGACGATTTCACAGCCTTATATTGTCGCACTTATGACGGAGAATTTGAACATTACGCCGGAGTGCGAAATCCTGGAAATAGGGACCGGATGCGGATACCAGACCGCGGTGCTCGCTAAGTTAGCTAAAAAGGTATATACTATCGAGCGGTTCAAGGAACTCTCAAACGCCGCCAAAAAGGCACTTGGACAACTTAATATAACCAACGTTGAATTTTACACCGATGACGGCAGCTGCGGCTGGT
The DNA here is from genome assembly GCA_028282745.1 of Sedimentisphaerales bacterium. Lineage (GTDB taxonomy): Bacteria > Planctomycetota > Phycisphaerae > Sedimentisphaerales > Anaerobacaceae > JANQHJ01. The sequence goes on from JANQHJ010000062.1 coordinate 2,319, forward strand.
TTGAGAATAGAACATTCCAGAGGGTAATGGTTACAGCTGCTTTGCCGAAAGTACCGGATAGTTTAATTAATCAATTAGCAGAAGACGGTGTGATGGTCGCACCTGTAGGATCGGAGGGGACGCAACGATTAATGAAATACCATAAATTGGAAGGCAAGATGATAGAGACTTTTATCTGCGACGTAAGGTTTGTAAAGGTTGTAGGCCAACATGGATTCAAAGAATGACAGAAAATAAGTATTGACAAATTTCAAATTTTTTTCAAAGTATTAAGCGCCTACCTATTCACTTGTCCGAAATACCAGATCGAAAAACAATACCATAAAAGCTACACTAATGACAAAATAAAACGATGTCAATTCTTGTTCAATAGGCCGGATAATAACAGTATGTCTATTATAAAGTTTGTTTTTATTTGCCCATAGAGGATACAACGTAAGAAGTTTAAATATGGCCAAGAAAAATTCGCTTATTCTGTCGTTTATATCAACACGAATTGGCAATTGCTGTCCATTCTGTCTCTTTATTAATAATTCTCCCTTAAACCAGCCCTTCGGCCATTCAAAGATTCCAAAGTAATCATCCCCAAAATATAGTTCGCATTTCTTTCTGCCACGATCAAACAAATGAAGAAATGTGGATGGATACCAATGAGTTACACAATACCCAACCTGCTCAGTATCTTTGTAAAAACGCGTAATAGTTTTATCCGACCTTTCAGTTATTATTTCGAAGCTAGTGTAATCATAGAGGACCACAAGGCAATAGTCGAGGATAGGATCGTCTTTCTTAGGGAAAACATCTGCAATTACCAGCCCGGCGGGATCGAGCCCATGCTTTTGAACCAGATGGATTGATCTAAAACCATCACCTTCACAATCATTGAATCCGCCATAAGATAAATCGTTCAAATCGATGTTTTGATGGTAAACATCTTTTTGTTTTCGGATAAGATCAAAACAATATCCCCTTATCTTTTGAACCATATCACTGTCGGGCTGTTCGATAAGTTTTATTTTGCTCAGATCGAGTTCTCGCAGATTTTGTTCATACACATTTGCCATAAGGTAACCTCCGTATCTACAGAGACATTATAATATGTGGAGAGTAATTTACAATAAGATAACTATAGTTTATTAGAATCGGTTTTGAAATTTTAAGGTCTGGCTTTGAGCCTAAAATCCTTAGCTTTTAGCTCTTTACTGCTATATAATTTGTTGTTATGAGGACCGATGGTGATATAAAAAAAGCCGGCAAGGCTGATGTAAAGATAAAGTCTGAGACTCCTGTACAGTATTTGAAGGGGGTTGGGCCTGGTCGCGCTAAAACTTTCGAGCAGTTGGGCGTAGAGACAGTGGCTGATCTGCTGGAATATTTTCCGCGGGATTATAATTTTTTCGAGCAGCCGGTTAAAATAGAAGAGCTTCGGCCTGGCCAGGAATTTACTACTGTCGGCGTGATCGAGTCAAGCGAGTTCAATAAGTTCAGGAGATCGCCGATATTCGAAGTGACTCTCAGCGATGAAACGGGCTCGTGCCGGGTAGTGTGGTTTCACGGCGGGTATCTTAAAGATAAACTGCAGCTTGGTCAGGTCATTATGGTAACAGGTAAGGTGACTCTTTATAAGCATCAGCTTCAGATGACCAATCCCAAGTTCTTCATACTTGATGACGACAGTACTGACCCGGCGGAGTATTTCGGCGGCGGTGTTTATCCTGCTACGGCTAAGCTGTCCAGCAGGCAAATAAAAAAGATAATAGCACCGGCGCTGGAGCAACTACCTAACCTGGTGGATGAATTTTTCGATAAAAAGCTACTAAAAGACTCGGAGCTTATTGACAGGATAAAAGCCTATAAGTGGATACATAATCCGCCTGATGAGGAGAAAGTCAGTAAGGCTAAGCGCAGGCTAAAATATGACGAGCTTTTCCTGATGCAGTTAGGATTGGCGCTTCGACGGTACAGGATGCAGCATTTTTCACAAGCAACGCCATTAAAGAACAGCGATAAGATAGACAGCAGGATAAGAAAGCGGTTTCCATTTCTACTGACCGGCGATCAGGACGAGGTTATCGAGGAGATAACGGCAGACCTGGCGAAAGATGAGCCGATGAACCGGCTTTTGCAGGGTGATGTTGGTTCGGGCAAGACGGTGGTGGCTCTTTACGCGGCGCTTCTTGCGGTAGCGAATAAACAGCAGGTCGCGATAATGGCGCCTACGGAGATACTGGCATCGCAGCACTCTTTGAGTATTGAAAGATACCTGAAAGGCAGTGAGGTTAAAAGAGTTTTAATAACCGGCGGTATCACAGGGCCAAAGCGAAAAGAGATATTATGGCAGATAAAATCGGGCAAGATAGATATAGTTGTCGGCACGGTGGCTTTGCTGCAGAAGGATATTGAATTCAAATCGTTCGGGTTAGCAGTTATTGACGAGCAGCACAAGTTCGGGGTTCACCAAAGGGCTCAGCTTCGAAAGCAAACGACACCGCATTGCCTGGTGATGACGGCTACACCGATACCGAGAACACTGGCTATGACAGCGTTCGGCGATTTGGATGTGTCTGTAATCAAGCACAGCCCGCCGGGGCGCGGGGCGATTGTTACGCGATGGGTAGAGAAGAAGAACCGCAGTAAAGCTTTTGATTTTATACGGCAAAGACTCGTTGCTAAAAAACAGGCATATTTCGTTTATCCGCGGATAGCCAATACCGATCAGTCAAGCCAGGTAAAAGCGGCAACGGATGAATATAAAATACTGAGTAAAAAAATCTTTCCTGAATTTAACGTGGGGCTCCTGCACGGACAGATGAAATCGGCCGACAAGCAAAAGGTGATGGACGATTTTCGTAAAGGCAAGATCGATGCGCTGGTCTCGACGGTTGTTATCGAGGTCGGGGTCGATGTGCCAAACGCCTCGATAATGGTGATCGAGGGGGCAGACCATTTTGGGCTGGCTCAGCTGCATCAGCTGCGTGGACGGATAGGACGAGGGCAGGCGAAATCGTTCTGTTTCTTGTTCAGCGATACTGATAACGAAACGGCGGCAAGCAGGCTTGAGATAATGACACGAAGCAACGATGGTTTCGAGATAGCAGAGCATGATCTCAAGATACGCGGGCCCGGCGAAATTTTCAGTGCGAGACAGCATGGACTGCCCGATCTTAAAATCGCCAATATTATCGACGATTATCAGCAGCTTTTATTGGCCCGCAAACACGCCTTTAGCGTTGTTGAGACCGACCCGATGCTGCAAAATGCTAAGAATAAGAATATCAGGACGGCTCTGCTGAAAAAATTCGGTGATTCTCTCGGGCTGGTTGATATAGCTTAGGAGATAAATCTATTTGAGAGGATATGTTGACATTTTTGGGCGGTGACTATACCCTATTCGTGGTACTTTTAGCATGAAAATATCGTATAAAAATAAAAAGATCGAGAACACGCTGATCGCTATCAACGCGGTGACGGCAATTTTTGTTGCGGCGTCGTTCGCGCTTCTGTTCGGCTTTCATAAAGCTTATGTCCCCGAAAGGGTTCTTTATACCGTTCAGGCGACCCTGCTTTGCGTATTTGTACTGGAAAAAACCGCACGCTTTGTCAACGCAAGGATCAAATCCGAATTCGTTCAAGGCTTCTGGTTCGAGATACCGCTGTTTGTTATACTGGCGACGATACTAATCGGAGCTGGGTACTGGTTCAAGCAGGAATCATCGGTAGTACGACACAGCGCTATCGGAATTTATCTTATCTTCCAAGTAATTATCAAAGTTTGCCGAAGCGTAGTTAACATGGCGGCGACCGGCAGGAATCCTACTAAGACATTAATTTTGACCTTCGTACTTTTGATAGTAACAGGCGCCACGGCACTGATGCTGCCTAAATCGGCGACTAATGAGAATATAAGTTTTATCGACGCATTATTTACCTCGACCAGCGCAACTTGCGTAACCGGATTGATCGTCAAGGATACCGGCAGCGATTTTTCGGTCATGGGTCAGACAGTCATACTAACGTTGATTCAGCTTGGCGGCCTGGGTATCGTGGTATTTGGTGCGGTGTTCGCGATTATTTTAGGAACAGCTTTTTCTGTACGTGAACAGGCGGCAATGCAGGATTTACTTAGCGCCAAGACGCTGGGCAAACTCGGTAAACTAATAGCATTCATCTTTGCGGCAACCATTCTTTTTGAGGCGATCGGTGCGCTTATACTGACAACGATGTGGAACAATAATCCCGAATGGACAGGTGGAGTTCAAACTTCATGGTTCTACAGCATTTTTCATTCCATCAGCGCTTTTTGCAATGCCGGTTTTAGCCTATTCGAAAACAGCTTTATCGGTTACCACAGTAGCTGGCAGATATACGCAGTGATATGTCCATTGATAATTTTAGGCGGACTTGGCTTCGGAGTACTATATGATCTTTGGGCGATAGTTATCGAGAAGATAAAAAGGCTCTGGCGGATACGAGTAGCGGGTCAGTCGCCATTACTGACACGGCCGCCTTTGAAAATGGCATTGCAAAGTAAAATAGTTATCATAACAAGTCTTATTCTTATCATTGTAGGGGCGTTATTATTAACGCATCTCGAGCATACTGTCGGCGATGGTTCGTCCAAATCGGGCGGGCTCGGTGGGGCGATGTTCCAATCGATAACGGCAAGGACAGCTGGGTTTAATACCGTTGATATTGCAAAATTATCACCAGCCAGTCAGTTCATTATAATCTTATTGATGTTCATTGGCGGTTCACCCGGCTCGACAGCTGGAGGCATTAAAACTGTTACGTTCGCGGTATTGATGATTACGGCTGTAGCAGCGCTTCGAAAACGAAGCGAAGTTGAGTTATTCCAGAGATCTATAAGGATATCGATAGTCGGCCGGGCAATAACGGTAACACTGCTATTCGCGGCAGTGTTGTTTATCGCGACGCTACTGCTAACCATTACGGAACATCCAAACGAATTCGCGATGGGCGAGATATTCTTTGAGTCGGCTTCGGCCCTGGGTACCGTCGGTTTATCGACCGGCATCACACCGAAATTGACTACGGCGGGCAAATTAATTATCATTATCGTGATGCTTATAGGGCGCTTGGGCCCGCTGACACTGCTGGCGAGTTTGACGTTTAATATTAAACCGGCCAAGTTCAATTACCCCGACGAAAGCGTAATCGTGGGCTAAAATTTTGGGAGCGATATTATGAAAAGTTTCGCAGTCATCGGATTAGGGCGATTCGGGAAAAAACTGGCGATAGCTCTTGCAATGAGCGGCGCGGATGTGATCGCCATTGATAAGAATCGTGACGAAATAGAATCAATCTCCGACCAGGTCAGCCATGCTGTGCGTCTCGACAGTACCGACGAAGAGGCACTGAAGGCGCAGGGGATCGATAAGGTTGATTGCGCGATAATCGGTATAGGACAGGGCACCGGCAGGGGTTTCGAGGCGGCGGTGCTGACTGTTGTGAATTTAAAGCAGATGGGCGTAGCACAGATATACGCTCGCGCTGAGGACCCGATAGCAGGCGAGGTCTTTTCAAAGATCGGAGCTACGGAAGTAATTTATCCGGAGATCGAATCGGCATTACGATGGGCGTATAAACTTATCGCACCGCAGATCGGTGAGAAAATAGATTTCGCGCCGGGTTACAGCCTAGCTCGTATCAAGGCACCTGCCAGTTTCAACGGCAAGACCGTAATGGATCTGCAGCTTAGGCAGAAATATAATATCAACCTCGTCGCAATCAAACGAGACGAAGGCGGTAAGGCCAAAAAGAGCGAGAAAGGCGGCATTATAAATGTACCGATGCCGAATACGCAGATATTTGAAGGTGATATTTTAATGGTTGCCGGCTCTGACGCGGATATGGCAAAACTGCCACAAGAATAAGTCTCATTTTTCACGTGCTGCGGAATTCCCTGAGCATATCGAGCATTCTCTGCATATCCTCGGGCAGCGGTGCTTCGAACTTTACGATCTCTTCTGTCGTGGGATGTTTTAGCTCGAGTGTCCATGCGTGCAGTGCACATCGTGCAATAACCGGTTCCTCGACAGTTTGCTCGGAATCTTTTAACTGCCAGGGATAAACCATTTTTCCGCCGTACATATCATCTCCAACTATCGAGTGCTTGAGGTGCGCCAAGTGCACCCTTATCTGGTGGGTTCTTCCGGTTTTGGGCATACACTTAACAAGGCTGTAGCCGCGGAATTCTTCCTGTACTTCATAGAGGGTTACTGAATCTTTACCATCGCTGTGCCTGACTGCATATTTTTCTCTATGCCTGGGATGCACACCTAAAGGAGCGTTTATTCTATCGGCGGTCAGTTCAGGTACGCCATGAACAATAGCAAGATATTGTTTTTGGATGGTTCTGTTTTCGAATTGCTTTGCTACTTTCCATTGGGCGACGTCATTTTTAGTAACTGCCATGACTCCCGTCGTGTTCCGGTCAAGCCTGTGGACAATTCCGGGACGAAACTCGCCGAGACCGCTTGAAAGCTCGTTGGAATAATTGGCCAGGGCATTTACGAGTGTACCGCTTAGGTTGCCGCGGGCTGGGTGGACGATCATGTTCGACTGTTTATTTATGATTATAAGGTCATCATCTTCATAAATTACATCAAGGGGTATATCCTCGGGCTCGATCTGCTTTTTAGGCAACTCGGGCAGAATAAGCTCGATGGTGTCGGATTCGGTGAGTTTAAATGAGGCTTTGACGACTTTACCGTTGACCTTAACCGAGCCGGCGGCTATTTGTTTCTGGATCATGGCCCTGCTGAAATTACTGAATCGGCCGTGCAGATATTTATCAAGACGACGCTCTTTCAGGACGTGGCCCACCTTTAGCATTAATGGTTCGTTCTGCTGAGGAGAGTCTGTCATTGTTGAACTGCAGGAATATTTACCGGCACCGTATTAGGGGCACCAATCGTTATCCCACCATCGATAATGTCAGGGATATTCAGATTATCCTGAACATCTACCGGCTTAGGCTTTGGTGGAAGAAACGTTACAACCTTTGTATATTCATCCATTATCTCAAGCCGATTCTTGGCGGCAATAACCGCTACCGTGCCTGTAAAATTCACATCATCAACTATTTCCTGGTACACTTCCCTGGCTTTAGGAAAGTTTCCAAGCTCTTCCTCACACATACCAAGGCCATATTTCGCATTGGCCTGGAGCGTTGGATTATCAATAGCTTTTTCCAGGGCCTTTTCGTAAGCCTTTCTTGCATTTGCGATTTGTTTTGAAATCGAACCTTTATTAACAATTTCACGACGATAATGCGGTTCTGTCCGATATAGCTCGCCCTGCTCTATCAAAGCCATTGCGGCCACATCCGGATTTTTTGCATTTTGAGCAAAAGCTCCAAGTCTTTTAGCTAAATCCAGTAAATTATAAGCTACGTCAGAGGAACCTTCCGTAGAATGAGCTTTTATGATGTTTCCTTTAAAAGTCGAAGATCGAGCCAGATACGTTAACAACTGTCTCTTCTCTTTTGATTGTGTTACATTTTTAGTGTAAAATTTATACCCAAAAGAAATAACGACAAGCAGTACAACGATAGAGATATATATGATCATCCTCATATTATCCCTGGCCCATTGGGGAAAGTTCTCCAGCCATTGCGCCAATTCGTTAGTTTTGAGTTCATGCCTATGCTTTGCCTTCATCTGAATCTCCGTTTAGTGTCGAAAAGTTATATTTATCGTCAAATTACAAAAGTTCTTATTTTAACAAAAGTTATTTTACCTTGCAACAAAGGCTTCTACCAGCTAAAATTACCCACATTACCGCATTTAAACTGTTTGTATAAGGCAATTTAGAAAAGGGGCCGGTACCAATGCTAATCGATTCCAGAAAGCAAAAACTCTTTTTTTCAGTTATATTAACAGCTATATTTCTGATTCTGAGTTCGACCTTCGGGGCCGCTAAAAAGACGCCACAAAAACTAAAAACCCCAGCCGATGCCCCATTTCCTGATCCTGAAAAATATATCACGGTCGATGAAATCGAGCCTAATATGCCTGCTTACTGCCTGACAGTCCTTAAAGGCACAGAAATCGAGAAAATAGAGCTCGAAGTTCTTTCTGTAGTCAGGAACTTTACCGGCAAGAGAAATGTTATCATGGTGACCAGCAAAGACCAGCGGTTCGTTCACCCCGGAGCGATAGCAGGCTGCAGCGGCTCACCGGTCTATATTGACGGGAGGATGGCAGGCGCTTTGGCTCTCGGCTGGAGTTTCAGTAAGGATCCGCTATATGGTGTTACACCCATCGAAGAGATGCTCGTGGTAGGCAGCGTCCAAAGTCCATCACAACCAACAGGCTATAGTTATTCGTTTGATTTTTCCCAACCTATCGACTTTACAAAAATAGATGAATGTTTGACATCAATCTGGTCACAAGCAGTTACAAAAAATAATTCTATAAATCCGCTGCCGGTACCGGTATCAATCACCGGAGCCAGCGATCATGCTATCGAGCAGTTCAATGACATGTTCGATAAGTTCGGTTTTACCGCCGTGGCGGCACCGGTCGGCGCAGTTAGTGACACGGAGCTTGAGAATTCGAAATTAGAGCCCGGTTCTGTTTTGACGGTTCCCCTGGTAACAGGTGATATTCAATTAGCTGCGACGGGAACAACTACTGAGGTCATCGGCGATAAGGTTTACGGTTTTGGACACAGCTTTTTCGGTCAGGGGCCGATAGAATTGCCGATGGCCAACGGTAAAATACATACCGTAGTAGCGAGCATATCGCGGTCATTCAAGCTGGGCAGTCCTGGAAAGATTTTAGGTTCGCTGGTGGCCGATGAGAGCACAGCTATATATGGTCAGATCGGCAAAGAGCCGAAGATGATACCTTTGAGCATAACTGTTGAAAGATTTAACCTTGCGGCACCAAGAGTTTATAACTGCCGGATCGCTTACCATAAGATACTCAGCTCGCAGATGCTTCGTTCTGCAATCTCTATAGCGGCTTTTCAGCAGGGGCCATTACCGCCGGAACATACTATCGCATACGATGCGACGATAGAGATCGAGGATGGTGAAACAATAAAATTTAATAACATTTCGACAGGAGTCGGGATCGCGAGTTTATCGGCAGAGCTCGGCGGAACAGTGGCACTATTGATGAATAATTCATTCAAGGAAATTGAGGTCAAATCCATAAAGTGCAGAATAAGTCAGACCAACAGAAACATAAGCTCGGCCCCTTGGTCAATCGATATACCCGACGTAAAGGTTAAAGCCGGTGAGCAGATAGATATCGAAGTGGTTATATCTCCCATCCGCGGCACGAAAAAGAAATACAGCTTTACAATGGTCATCCCTGAGAATCTTCGGCCCGGCAAATACGAGCTTCTTATAACAGGCGGTTATGGTTATCACAATTTTTTAACACAGTCGGCAAGTCATAAATTTTTAGCTCAAAATATCGACAGCATGTTCGAAGCTGTCGATACAATTTTGAGTATCCAAAAGGACAGGCTTTATTGCATATTGAAGCTCCCTGCGGGAGGAATAATCCTTAACGGTAAGGAACTGCCCAACCTTCCGGGAACCAAAAGTCTTGTACTTATCGATCCGAGCAGGACACTTGAAGCAACAGCCCATCAGCATTGGCTTCAAAAAAATATAAAAATCGATACAGTGCTTTCCGGCGAAGGCAAAATGACTATCGAGGTTCAGGAATAAAATATAAGAACATAATCTGGAAAGCTTTATTAATATTCTGTGAGAGTTGACATGAAAAACAAAAGAAATTTCGGTATCAGGACACTTGGTTTGGTTGCCTGTTTTGCGGTATTAGCAGGTGTATGCTTTGCGGTTACAAGCAAAATAACTTATCACAAAACCGCAGCGGAACTATCGAAGGGCAAGACCAAAGACTTACTTATCAGCTCCAAGGGTATTATTCAGCTTGGCAGCAAATGGGAGAAATTAGGTGAAGACTTTAACGATGTCTGGTCGATTAACTGCATCGTTAAAAGCGGCAATAGTATTTATCTCGGCACAAGTCCGAACGGTGGAGTATATGAATACAGCAACGGTAACTTTGTTGAGATATATTCAGCTATAACTGCTGAGGCCAAGAAGGAAGTGAACGATGTCAATGAAGCCATCGACCTCTCAGGCCTCAAAGAAGCCGAAGTTATCACGCCCGACGATGCCAATGAACCTAACGAAGTTGAAAAGCCGGTCAAAGCCGAGCCGGTCAAAGCCAAGTCTCGAATAGCAAATGAGCATATCTTTACGATGGCGACTGATATTGACGGCAGGGTACTTGTCGGCATGAGCGGTAAAAGATGCGCGCTGGCGACTATACACGATGGCAAGCTTACCGACGTCTATGAGCCCAACGACGCTAATTATATTTTCGCGATAGCTGTAGCAAAAAGCGGAGATATATTTTTAGGCACCGGGCCAAGCGGTAAAATTTATAAGCTCGACCCAACAGCCACACAGAGCGAGCTTTTCTATGACAGTACCGACAAAAATATTCTTTCGCTCGCAATTACAGATGACGGCTCTGTATTGGCAGGAACTGATACGAGAGGCTTGATCTATAAAATCGATGCCAAAACGAAAAAGGCTGTGGTTCTTTATGATACCGAGCAAGACGAGGTAACCTCGATAATGGTCGATAAAAACAGCGATATTTACGCGGCGGCGACTTCGGCGATGGTTGTCGAAGCCCAAAAGAAATTCGCAAAGATCACCCCACCCGGAGCAGGCAGGCCCGAAAAGAACGGCAAAAATGGTAAAGGTAAGGCTACCGGCAAAAGTTTGAAGATAGCGAACACCAAAAACAAAGCTAATAACAACGGTCCTAAACGCTCGGCGCCAAGGCCGCCAAAACCAAAAGAGGCAAGTCACGTATATAAAGTAAATTCAAAGGGCTTTGTGACTGATGTCCTGACCGAAGTGGCGGTGTTCTTCTCACTTGTGCAGCAGGATGACATGCTTCTGCTCGGTACAGGCAATAACGCCGAATTGTATAAAGTCGATCCGGCGACAGAGCAATCAACTGTAATTTACAAGGATGAGCAGGCTTCGCAGATAACAGCAGTGCTTGTTTCGAACGATGATGTTTATCTGGGTACGAGCAATCCCGCAAAACTTATCAGGATAAGCAAGGCCTTCGCGAGCAAAGGTACTTATACGTCAGATCTGATCGACGCAGGGCAGCCTTGCAAGTGGGGCAAACTCCAGCTCGACGCGGATATTCCCAATGGATGTGCTGTGACGCTTGAGACACGAAGCGGAAACGTGCAGGATGTTAATGACGAGACTTTTTCCGGCTGGAGCAAAGCGGTTGAAGTTACCGGTGCAGTCCAGGTAACAAGTCCGCAAGGCAGATTCTGTCAGTACAGGCTCACATTAAGCAGTGACGGTGATAAAACGCCCATCATCAGGGAGATCGCCCTGGCAAGTGTCGTACCGAATCTCGCCCCGATAGTTCAGGAAGTCAGCGTTGGGCCGGACAAAAAACCCGGCAAGCAGGGGATATTCAATATAGGCTGTAAGGCTAAGGACGATAACGGCGATACGCTTTCGTTCAAAATAGATTTCAGGAAAGTCGGCAGAGAAAAATGGATTGAGATCGAAAATGATCTGGATAAGCCGATGTACGAATGGGATACCAGGACGGTCGAGGATGGAAGGTACGAGATAAGGATCATCGCCAGTGATGAAAAGTCCAACTCGACAGAAACCAAACTATCCGGCAGCAGAGTGAGTGATCAGGTGGTCGTCGATAATACCGGCCCAGTTATTAAACCCGGTGATGTTAATATCGAAGGCGACAAAGCTACGATAAAGCTTACCGCTGACGATGTCTATACAGCTATCGAAAAGCTCGAATACACCGTTGACAGCAATTCCAAATGGAAAGCTGCGGTACCGGATGACTTGGTATATGACACTATCAACGAAAAATTTACTATAGTCGTCGAAGAGCTTGAAGAAGGCGAGCATATCGTAGCGGTCAAAGCCCGGGATCATCTTGGAAATACTACTTACAAAACAATAGAACTTACTGTCGAGTAAGCTTTATGAGATTTATCGAGTTTAATGAAATAGCCAATACGGTAGAGCGGCTTTGTATCGAAGCCGCTCACGAGCTTCCGGAAGATGTACTGGGCGCTTTAGAAAAAGCTGCCCGGACAGAGTCAAATTCATCGGCTAAAGAGATCATCGAATCGCTTATCGAAAACGCCAAGCTGGCAAGAGATGAAAAGATTCCGCTCTGCCAGGATACCGGCCTGACGGTGGTATTTGTTGAACAGGGAACCGACGTTTCGATTAAAGCGCCGGACGACAATCCATATGCCACCCTGGACGACGCTATCAACACGGGCGTAGCCAACGGATACGATAAAGGTTATCTGCGTAAAAGCATTGTCGCTGAGCCGCTGAATGAGAGAAGCAATACTAATTCTAATACTCCCTGTGTAATTCACCACCAAAGAGTCGCTGGTAACAAGCTTAAGATTACCGTTATGACTAAGGGCGGCGGCTGTGAAAATAAAAGCCAATTCAAAATGTTCAACCCGACAGCGGATAAAGCAGAAGTTATCGAGTGGATAGTCGATGTCGTTAAGTCGGCTGGGGCCAATGCGTGTCCGCCATTTGTGGTAGGAGTAGGTATCGGCGGTAATTTCGAAGTCAGCTGCCTGTTGAGTAAAAAGGCACTACTTAGAAAGATAGGTGAAAGGAATTCCGACGGTTTTTATAACCAGTTAGAAGTTGAGTTGTTAGAAAAGATAAACGCTCTAAATGTAGGTCCGCAGGGAATGGGCGGAGACACCACTGCTTTAGATTGTTTAGTAGAATTTGCACCGTGCCATATCGCATCACTGCCGGTAGCGGTTAATATCGAGTGTCATAGCCATAGACACAAATCTGCTATACTATAATCTCTTAAGAAGTTTTTATCTGCTCTGCACAAAGATTTGCGATTGCAATATAACTTTCGACCGGGATTTCTTCGGGGCGTTTATGATGATCAACAAAACAATCGGCAAAAACCACCGGCCAGTTATGTACCTTTTCTAATCGGCCGTTGATGAGTTTGGTGCAAGCTTTTAACATTTTTCTGCGGTGGCCCATAAAAAGAGATACCACTTCGCACAGCAAATCCAGATCGTGAACATCTTTTTGTTTGGCGTTATCCGTCACGAAGCTTACCATTGCCGAATCGACCTGCGGAGCGGGCCAAAATACAGATGGTTTTAATATCCTCTCAATTTTGACAGTCCCTATGGCATGTAAAATAATACTTATAATTCCATAATCTTTATTACCAGGCGCAGCTTTCATGCGCTCGGCGACTTCCTTTTGCACGGTTACATACATTGCGTCGGCTTTTACCGGGCCGGTGACAAGATTCATCATAACAGGACAAGCAACACTGTACGGGAGGTTAGCTACGAGAAGTAACCGGCCTTGATGCCGCTCTTTATTTTTTTGGATAGCCTCAATTACTTTAGAATCGATGGTATTTTTACTTTGAAGAGCATCGCTATTGATAATTTCAAGGTTATCATATTCGCTTAACTGCCGGGCTGCTATTTGGGCGAGCGGCTGTTCGATCTCAACCGAAATAACAGCTGCTGCTTTTTCAACAAGCAGACTTGTCAGCGAGCCCGTACCACATCCGACTTCGAGAACTGTATCATTACTTCGGATATGCGCCATTTCAACGATCAACTGCATGAGGTTCAGATCGATGAGGAAGTTTTGGCCTCGCCGTTGATTAGGCGAGATACCAGCCTGGGCCAAAAACTGTTGTATTTCTTGTTTAGTATTCATTTGAGCTACTCGCTGTCTGAGCCAATCGTTGTTTTTTCGCCAGTGACATACTTATGGCTGTTCTAATAGCCGATTTCATGCTTGCGGGGTTTGCTATGTTTTGACCTGATATATCAAAGGCCGTACCGTGCGCAGGTGAGGTTCTTATAATTGGTATTCCAATAGTTATATTCACAGCTTCCTCGAAAGCTATGAGCTTAACAGGTATCATGCCCTGATCGTGGTACATAGCTACGATGGCGTCGAACTCACCTTTTATCGCACGCATGAAAAGCGAATCTGCCGGATGCGGACCGTCACAGTTTATACCCTGCTCTTGCGCCAGCAGTATAGCGGGCGATATTATCCTTTTTTCCTCATCACCGAACTGTTCGTTCTCGCCTGCGTGTGGATTCAAAGCGGCAACACCGATATGCGGATTTGTGTAGCCGAAATAATCTTTCAATGCGTCGTTTAAAAGATCGATTGGTTCGAAAACACAGCCTATTGTAAATTTGTGTCTTATCTCGAACAGCGCTTCGTGAATGGTAGCCAAAGCGATCTTTAGAGGGCCGGCCGAGAACATCATGACTTTACGATTGGATTTACAACGGTCGGCAAAGAGTTCGGTATGGCCGGGCCATTTCGCACCTGCCATCTTCCAGCTTGTCTTGCTGATAGGGGCGGTGACAACCGCGTCGATAATTTCATCTCTCGCCGCGTCGATAGCATCATAACAAAATCTAAGTGACGCTTCACCGCCTACCTTTGTCGGCTCCTGCACCCAGGCTGGTAAAGAATAGTCATCGTAATCGGCGACCATAACTTTATGAGGATAGTCACGGCTGATCTTTTCATGCTGATGCCTGCCCCAATAAGGTTCGATTTCGGCTTTATCGGCAGCGTATCGAAGCTGCTCGTCCATACCGAATATAACGAATTGGGCAGACTTTCGTATATCGGGCTCAGCCAAGGCCTTGACGAGGACCTCCGGGCCGATACCAGCAGGGTCACCCATTGTTATACCGATGATCGGTTGGTCACTGCCCGTCTTGAGCTTAGTCGAAGGAATCGAATTGTTGCCGTTTGCATTATCCATTTAACCGGGCTTTTAAAACCCCATCTCTTTTAACTTGTCGATACTAAGGCTGCTGTTATCCGGCGCAATACTACCGAGCTGTTTCTTTATTACCTTAACTACCATATCCGTTTCGATATTGACCTCGTCGCCGGGCTTTGCCTGACCAAGTGTTGTTCGTTTCAGGGTTTCCGGAATAACCGCCACGCTAAAGCCGGAGTTGTCCATATCGGCAACCGTCAGCGAAATACCATTGACTGCAACCGAGCCTTTTTTGACCATTTGATTTAACAAGGCTGCATCGGCGACAAACCTGATCGTCCAAAACTTACCACTTTGGTCGATCTTCTCCACTTTCGCCGTGCCGTCGAGATGGCCCTGTACCATGTGTCCGCCGAATCGGCTGTCAGCTTTCATTGCTCTTTCTATATTTACGGCTGAGCCGGTGTTGAGTTTGCCCAGATTCGACTTGCCGAGCGTTTCACTGCTCACATCA
>JANQHJ010000021.1 GCA_028282745.1 Sedimentisphaerales bacterium
AAGGAGCGATAGCGACTGCGGCAATCTTGATTTTTGAACGTTTAAGATTGCTTCGCTGCGCTCGCAATGACCTGATGTTACAACTTTTCTACAGAGCAAAATGAATAATGAAAACTGCTGTCCGGACTGGTATCGATTTTAATCTTTGTTAAACAGGATTTATAATGATAAGGGCCAGTTTAATTAGTATTGGAAATGAACTGCTGAACGGCTCCAGTATTAACAGTAACGCTGCAACTTTAAGCGAGAAGCTCGTAGAGATAGGCATTGAAGTTAATACTTGTTATACCATTACCGACGACATCGAAGCTATTAAAAGAGCGGTTATACTTTCTGCCGGGGAATCGAAGGTAATTATTATAACAGGTGGGCTCGGCCCGACCGATGACGATCTCACTCGCGAAGCCCTGAGCGATCTTGCAGGCGTCGAGCTTGCCTTAGACGAGCAGGCTAAAAAAGACATCGAAGAATTCTTCTCTGCAAGAAACAAAAAAATGCCTCAGCGAAATATAAAGCAGGCCTATGTCCCGTCTTGTGCTGTTGCTATAAGGAATGAAAAAGGTACCGCGCCGGGTATCAAGATGACTTACAATAATAGCTTGATTTTCGCCCTTCCTGGCGTACCCTCGGAAATGCTGAAAATGTACGACGAAAATGTCAAGCCGGATCTACTAACGATTCCGGACAGGGCGGTGATTGCCGTCGAAAGACTTAAATGCTTCGGTCTCGGTGAATCCACTATAGCTCAAATGCTCGGCGACACTATGAAGAGAGGCCGTAACCCGCTTGTCAACTGTACCTGTCATGCAGGGATTATCACACTGCATATAATCGCGACAGCCGACACACTCGAACAGGCCCGGGAACTCTCTCTGCGGGAAAAAGCGAATATAACAGCTATTCTCGGAGATGTAATTTACACTGATCAGGAAAAAAGCCTGTCTGAGGTGGTGGGCGAGAAATTGTCCAAAAGCGGTAAAACCATCGCACTCGCCGAATCCTGCACAGGCGGCCTGCTTGGCAAGATGATAACTGACATTCCCGGCAGCAGTGAATATCTCCTATCCGGCTGGATTACTTATAGCAACCAGGCCAAGATTGCCGAATTGGGGATTGATCCCGGGTTGATAGAGCAATATGGTGCGGTTAGCGAGCAGGTTGCCAGGGAAATGGCCCTCGGCGCCAGGAAAAAAAGTGGTGCAGGTTACACAATCGCCATCACCGGCATCGCCGGACCCGGCGGCGGCACAGCCGATAAAGACGTCGGTTTAGTCTTCATAGCCATGACTTTCGAAGATCAATGTACCTGCAAACAGTTTAATTTCCACGGCAGCAGAGAGATGGTCCGAAAACGTGCCGCAAATGAGGCTTTAAATATGCTTAGACTTAACTGTTAATTTGACTAAAATGGTTAATCATGGTATAATATAAAGCAAGTGGGGTCTAAGCTTTAGGGTACCGCAACAATGCCAAAAAAACATAGACATCTCGGTGAGATACTGTACAGGGCCGGCATGGTTCCGAAGGAGCCTCTGCTCGCAGCTATCAAAGAATCAAAGTCAACTAAACGCCGTCTCGGCGAGCTTCTCGTAGAAAAAAAGCTCATTGGCGAAGAAACTCTGATAAAGGCGCTGGCCAAGCAGCACGGCCTCAAATATGTTGACCTTGACAAATTTCTTGTGCCCCATAATGTCACCGAAATGGTCTCAGAGGACATGATGAGGCGTTTTAACGTCCTGCCTCTCGGGATGGACAATGGCAAGCTAAAGGTTGCTATCAGCGACCCCATGGATCTCGAACTCATAGACACCCTTCGTCTAAGGCTTAACAAAGACATCGATTGTCACCTCGGCAATGCCGAAAAGATACGCCAGAAGATCGAAGAATCATTTGAGGAAGTCTCAGATGCTGAGAGTGACGAATTAAAGCATAGTATCGATGCAACAGCTGCAGAACTTTCAGAAGCCGGCCATGAGTTCCAGGCTGAGGCTTTCCTCTTCCAACAGCGTGGAGGGCAGGATGACGGCCCGATCGTAAAGCTTGCGAACCTCATCATTGATAACGCTTATTTCATGAGGGCCAGTGATATTCACGTCGAGCCGATGGCCGACAGAGTACGTGTCAGGTATCGTGTAGATGGTGTCTGTCTCGAAAAAGACAATATTCCTAAGAATATGCAGGCTCCGCTTGTTACACGTTTTAAAATTCTCGCCGGAATGGACATTGCTGAAAAACGCCTCCCACAGGACGGGCGTATTAAGAGGGAGATAGATGGCAAAGACATCGATTTCCGTGTATCGTCACTGCCCGGCTATCACGGCCCGAGTATCGTTCTTCGTATCCTAAGACCCGATGCCGTTAATATCGGCATTAAGTCGCTTGGTTTCGAATCCGATGACTACGAGCGATTCCAGCGGATTATCAAGAGACCTAACGGTATTTTCCTGGTAACAGGCCCGACCGGTAGTGGTAAAACGACCACCCTCTATGCCGCGTTACAGGAATTAAATCGACCGGATAAAAAGATCATCACAGCTGAAGATCCTGTCGAGTATAACTTTACGGGCATGAACCAGTGCCAGATACGCGAAGAGATTGACCTGACATTTGACAAAATACTGAGGTCAATGCTTCGTCAGGCACCGAACATCATACTCATCGGTGAAATTCGTGATGGTATTGTGGCCGACATTGCTATCCAGGCCGCACTTACAGGCCACCTTGTCTTTAGTACCCTTCATACAAATGATGCTGTAAGCGCAATTACGCGTCTTATCGATATGGGCGTAAAGCCTTTCCTGGTAGCGAGTTCAATTCAGGCTATTATGGCACAGCGTCTGATTCGCGTGATTTGCGATGGTTGTAAGACAATGGACAAAAATCCCGAACCACACTATCTTGACTTGTTGAAGATTCCGTCTTCAGATGTGAAAAAACGCGGGGTTTTCAAGGGCCAAGGCTGTAGTAAGTGTCAGGGGACTGGCTATAAAGGTCGTATCGGTATCTTTGAAATGCTCGAAATGAATAACGAAATAAGGGAATTAGCATTCTCACGCGCGCCTGCTGTGGATTTGAGAAAAGCTGCTGTCGCAAGCGGCATGAGGACGCTTATGGAAGATGGAAAATTAAAGATATTTAACGGTATTACGACCCCGGAAGAAGTAGCTCGAATTGCCCAAAGTGGTGATGTTGAGGTATAGGGGGAAATTGTTTACAAGGAATTATAGATGGCAACAGTAAATATGGATCGCCTTTTGCAGGCGTGTATAACTCAGGGCGGCTCGGATATTCACCTCACAGTAGGCAGACCGCCTGTTATAAGGATTCACGGTTCTCTTAGGTCTTTAGAGACAAAGGTTCTCGATCCTGACGACACAACAGCTCTAATGAAAAGTATCACGCCGGAGCGTAACCAGCAGGAGCTGCAGGAAGAGGGTGGTACCGACTACGGTTTTGCTTTTGGTGATCAGGGCCGTTTCCGTGTTGCTATCTTTAGACAGAAGGGCAATATTGCACTCGTTTTGCGTCTTATTCCAAATAAGATCATGACATTTGACGAAATCGGACTGCCGAAAATATGCGCCGCCCTATGTCGCCGCCCTCGCGGACTGTTCCTCGTGACGGGCCCGACTGGTAGTGGGAAAACAACAACTCTTGCTACAATGGTCAATTACATTAACGAAAACCTCGATCATCATATCGTAACTATTGAGGACCCGATTGAGTATTACCATAATCATAAAAAATCGGTTATTAACCAGCGTGAAGTTGGTATTGACGTGCCAAGCTTTGCCGAGGCATTAAGAAGGGTGCTTAGGCAGGACCCGGACGTTATCCTCGTTGGTGAGCTTCGAGACCTTGAGACTATCGAAGCTGCGATTCGTGCTGCAGAAACAGGCCACCTTGTCTTTAGTACGGTTCATACCACCAGTGCAGCTGGTACGATTACACGTCTAATCGACGTGTTCCCGCCTAACCAGCAGGAGCAGATCAGAACACAGCTTAGTACAAACTTAATAGCAGTGCTTAGCCAGGCTCTATGCCCGCTCGCAACTGGCCGCGGCAGAGTTGCAGCTTACGAGTTTATGGTCGTAACGCCTGCTATTTCCAACCTTATACGCGAAAATAAGACATATCGTATTGATTCAAGTATCCAGACAGGTAAAAAGCTTGGTATGCAGCTTTTGGACGACCATTTATGGAAACTCTTTGATCAAGGTAAGATCAGCCTTCAGGAAATGCTCGATAAAGCTCGCCAACCAGGTTCCCTGCATGACAAAGCCAGGAAGAAAGATGAAGCTTCAAGGCAAAGAAAAGGCAAAGGGGCGGATGATGGAGATGTCCAGGTTTTGAGAACGTAGCTCATATATGGATAAATCCTTCCCTGAGGGGAGCTCAATTTTATCGGGGCATATAAATAATTTTTAAAAATTATGTTTGGTAAAATAGCCAAACTGTAATCTTTATAACAGCTGAATTGTGCTTATATTATTGTTATAAAATGAGTTATAGAGTGTGTTACGGTGGTCTTATTGCCTTGTAAGATGTGCAAAATACCATGTGTCTATAATATAATTCATATTGAATACTGTAGTTATACGCGTATAATATAAATTGTAAGCTTAAGCATATTTATGGGGATAGACGGATGGCAAATGAAGGAACAATTAAAAAAATGCCTCCTATCGAGCAGTTGCAAAGCAGGACGATCGGACGCATTCTCATCAAGATGGGTGTCCTTACCCGTGAAAAAGTCCACCAGTGTCTGAAAATTCAAAAGCAAAGAAAAGGTAAGGTAAGAATTGGCGAGATATTCACCGAATTAGGCCTTGTTGACAAGGATCAATTGAATATCGCTTTGGCTGCCCAAAAGGGCATGGATTTTGTGGATATCACTGATATGCACATAGAGAATGATGTCTTGGAACAAATTCCTGCCCAAATGGCCAATACATATCGAGTCGTACCAATTGAATACGACGTCAACAGAAAAACTCTAACGGTTGTATTGGATGATCCAAATAACTTTGGTAGCACGGACGATATCGCAAGATTAATGGGTATCTCGATTAAAGCCAAGTTCACAAAATATGAGGCTCTGGATGAGGCACTCAATAGGTATTACTCCGAGGAGCAGGAAAAAGCCGAAATTGATGAGCTTATTAATGAAATTCAAAAGGACTCATTTCTTGCCGAATTTGAAGGCCGAAACCAGAGTATTGACCTTGACGAGCTAAAAGACCTTTCTGAGTCAAACCCTGTAAAAAAGCTTTTGAACCTTGTTCTTTTACAGGCGATTCGTGACAAAGCTTCAGACATTCATTTCGAGCCTTTCGAAAATGAATACAAGATGAGATATCGAATCGACGGGGTGCTTTACGAAATGGTACCTCCACCGAAGCACATCGCTGCGGCACTTAGCTCAAGAATTAAGGTTATGGCAGAGCTCGACATTGCTGAAAGGCGTTTGCCGCAAGACGGCCGTATTTCATTAACGGTTGGCGGCAAGCCCGTTGACCTTCGTGTAAGTGTTCTGCCGACTATGTTTGGAGAGAGCGTTGTTCTTCGTGTTCTCGATCGTAGCCAGGTCAACCTTCATGTCGATCAACTTGGCTTTAGGGAAAACGAGAAGGAGCTATTCGATAGACTGATCCATAAGCCTAATGGAATTATTATTGTAACCGGCCCTACGGGTTGCGGCAAAACAACAACTTTATATTCCGCATTGAATGACCTTAATGATATTGAAACAAAAATAATTACTACAGAGGACCCTGTTGAGTACGATATTGATGGTATTACCCAGGTTCAGATAAAGACGGACATTGGCCTGACATTCGCGAAGTGTCTAAGGTCAATTTTACGTCAGGACCCGGACGTTGTAATGGTCGGTGAAATTCGTGACCTTGAGACCTCGCAGATCGCTGCCCAGGCCTCGCTCACCGGCCACCTTGTTTTTACAACACTGCACACAAATGACGCACCGAGCTCCATTGCAAGGCTTTTAGACCTTGGCGTCGAGCCGTTTTTGCTTACAGCGACACTCGAAGGTATAGTTGCGCAAAGACTAATACGGTGTATTTGTAAGGGCTGTAAAACGGAATTCGAACCGACCGAAACACAGCTAATGGAGCTTCGCCTTTCGCCGGAAGAGGTTCAGGGCAAGAAATTCTATTACGGCCGCGGCTGTAAGAGATGTAACGGAACCGGCTACCGTGGAAGAACGGCTTTGTTCGAGGTAATGGTCTTCAATGATGAAATCCGCGAGCTTGTTATGAATCATGCCTCGACAAATGTTCTGCGCTCGGCAGCTATGAAGAATGGAATGAGGCTCCTGAGAGACACAGGATTATCTGCAATATACGACGGCATTACAACCATCGATGAGGTAGTCAAAGAAACGGTTACGGAAGGATAAAATCATGGACATTGATCGCCAAAAGGAGGTGTGCCATGCCAGTCTTTAAATATGAAGCATTAGATTCACAGGGTGTCGGGATTAAGGACGAAGTCGAAGCTCTTAGCCAGAAGGAAGCGGTCAGTAAGATCCGCAACATGGGCTATTTCCCGACAAAGGTGGAAGCAGCCGCAGCGAAGAAGAAAGCCGTAAAAGCTACTACAATAACACGTCGCAGAGGCGCAGGCGGAAGAGTCAAGAAAAAGCTGGTAACACAATTTGCTCGCCAGCTTTCTACATTACAGGACGCCGGCCTGCCTATTCTGCGTTCACTGCGAATTCTACAGGAGCAGCAGAAAAGCGGTACCTTCAAACGCGTTATAGGCTACGTTGCCGACGATATCGAAGGCGGCGCCACACTTTCAGAAGCTATGGCAAGATCGCCTAAAACTTTTGATCATTTATTCACTAACATGGTCGCTGCCGGCGAGGCAGGCGGTGTTCTCGACCTTATCCTTGCCCGTATCGCCGACTTCATGGAAAAGGCCCAAAAGCTAAAGGCACGTGTCAAAAGTGCGATGGTTTACCCTGCCGCGGTTTTGACTGCTGCTTTTAGTATTCTGCTGGCATTAATGAAATGGGTTGTTCCGAAATTTACAGAGGTTTTGACCGAGATGGTCGGTGAGGAACTCAATCCGCTGACCCAGACGGTTCTTGGCATTAGTGATTGGATCGCCAATGATTTTGGCTGGTTAATTCTTATTGCCTCACCCGTTGCCTTTATCATTATACTGAAAATGATAAGAAAATTCCGAGTTGGCCGTTTGATTCTCGACCACATAAAGCTGCGTCTCCCGATCATCGGCAACCTAAGCGGCAAGATCGCCGTTACCCGCTGGACAAGAACGCTCGGTACTCTTATCAGCGCCGGTGTCCCGATCCTCGACGCTCTTAACGTAACACGCGATACCGCCGGTAACGAAGTTTACGCCAATATGCTCGGCAACGTCCACAACTCCATCCGGCAGGGCGACACCTTTGCCGGCCCGCTCCGTCAGTCAAAGACCGTTGACCTTATCGTCTCGAATATGGTCGCGGTCGGCGAAGAAACCGGTGACCTTGATAAGATGCTCACAAAAATTGCCGATAATTACGACGAACAGGTTGACGTCCTCGTCGCCTCGTTAATGTCACTACTCGAGCCGATAATGATCATCGTGCTCGGTGCTATTGTCATGATGATCGTTCTCGCGATCTTCTTGCCGATGATCCAGGTTATTTCAGGATTAGGCGGTGCTTAATAAAGTTAATAACTGGTTAATTAGAGAAATGGTTAATTTAAAAAAAATTAGCAAGCAATAGAAATTAATCAACTAACAAATTTTTACCCGCCTCTGGCGGGGTCAGGATAAAAAGTTTTGTGATTTTTGTGCCTTATGTGGCTAATAAAAATAAAAGCAAGTTATTATTAGGAGAACTAAAGTGATGCGAAAAAGAAACCAAACCAAAAGGGCAAAGGCGTTCACTATCGTCGAGCTTCTGACAGTGATGAGTATCATCATCATCCTGATCGGCCTGCTCGTCCCAGCCCTGAACCAGATCAAACGCTATGCCAAAGAAGTTGTTCAGCGTAAACAGCTAAAGAGTATCGACGAGGCACTCATTATGTACGAATCTGAGATCGGCGATTACCCGGATTCTGGTGAACAGGATGGTGATGGTGATCCTTACTGTGGCGCCATGAAACTCGCAGAAGCCGTTCTTGGACAGGACCTGCTGGGCTATCACCCTGATTCGAAGTTTGATGATCAATTTGAAGACAATAGCTCAACTCCTGAAGTTCTTTATCAGATACCTGGAGCTACTCCCGCGATAACTCAGGAGAATATCGATTCGCGATACGGACCTTATCTGCCTCGTGATACCGCCAATCCGAGTTTTATGGGTACGTTTACCGCAGTAGGGCAAGAATATATTGGTTTATATGGTCAATCGCCTTACTCTGAGACCCCTTTTCGAGAATATCATAGGGTAATATGTGATGTTTACACTCGTAATATTCCTGGGGCAGGTGTAAAGCTTGGCATGCCGGTACTTTATTACAGGGCTCAGCAATTCGGTAACTGTAATCCAAACGAAGAAAATGGCATAGCTTATGATGCCCCGACAACCGGTGCTGATAAAAGAATATATCTATATGAAGATAACCAGGAAATTGTGAATCTTGGAGTACCTTGGCAACCAGATGACAATCTTGAACATCCGATGGATGCTGATACACCACAGGATGTCCTTGAGAACTTTTACTGGCGTATAGATAACCCGGATGTACCTTTGGAAAAGGGAAGGCCATACAGGGATGATTCCTATATCTTGATATCAGCCGGCTTTGACGGCCTATATGGTACAAGAGATGATATCTATAACTTCAAAGACTAATAGTGTTAATTTTTTCTCGAAAGTTTAACTCTTGAAAAGGCTTTTTTGTCACTTTAGTTCTTATAGTCTGCCCAGCCGGATTTTAGCTGGGCTGTTAAAAAGTTAATTATGATTGGTATCTCTAAAAATTTAAGAAGCATACACTTGTCATTGCGAGCAAGGCGAAGCAATCTTGCTCTTTAGCACAGAAATGTTGGAAGTTTTGTATAAACGGTTATTTATGAAAACGGTGTCGGCTTTTATTGTGACGACGATGTTATAGACGAATATGGCCTCACTTTATTAGTACAAAGATTGGTTCAAGGTCTTGCCATGGAACGAAGGCAAATAAAGACTTGTGTGTTTAACTCATTAAATTGAGGTAGGGTGATGAAAAGACTTTTATGTGTTTTGGTTTTGCTGTTTTGTATGACCTGGTCGTGTTTCGGCCAAATAGAGAGAAGTATAATTATGAACGGCAGTTTCGAATATGACGGCGAAATATCGGTTGTTGATGCTGAAAATGCACCGCGATACTGGTCTGATATTAATCTGCCCGCCGAGAATAATGATTATAAATTCGAGGCTGGTGTTTTGGAATCTTCTCCGACCCAAGGTGACTATTCACTTCGTATCGTCTCTGTCAAATACGGCGAATTCCATATTAACGAGACAGGCTGGATCGTGCAGAAGGTCAATTTTGATGAAGCAAACGAGATCATCTTTGATATAAGATTAGACACACAGGGCAACAAAGACTGGAACCCTGCCCTGCGAAGCGCTGTTATAATGATTGACAGTAACGTAGTTTGGGAATCCAATAGTGTCGGCGACGATGTCCGGGG